>RGYP01000130.1 GCA_010031985.1 Gammaproteobacteria bacterium | reverse complement strand
AAAATGCTACCGACGGCATTTTGGTCGCCCGCCGAGTGCCGAGCGCCGCAGCCAGGGTGCAACGAACGCGCTAGCGTAGCGACCGACCGGGCGGGGTGAGCCCAACGCGGTCGGTCGTTTCCCTTGAGTCCGGCCGCTTCGCCCATGTTTTCACCCATGTCGTTGATGAACAAAAATCTGTCGCGAAACGGCCAGTTAAGAGCGGGTTCGACGCTTACCATCCGCGGGGTTCAACGGGGCCGCGAGGGCTGCAATGACTGACGCCGCAGAAGGTGAATTCGACCTGCGATCGCTCAACAACGAGGAGCTGGTCGAGCAGGTTCACGACGATCTTTACAACGGCATGAAGCCCGAGGTCGAAGAGGCTACCCGCATCTTTCTCGAGCGGGGGTGGGCACCAGACAAGGTTCTGAACGACGCCCTGGTCGAGGGCATGCGCATCGTCGGTATCGATTTCCGTGACGGCATCCTGTTCGTGCCCGAAGTGCTGCTGGCGGCCAACGCCATGAAGGGCGGCATGGAGATCCTGCGGCCGCTACTCGCGGAGACCGGTGCCGAGCCGATCGGCAAGATCGTGATCGGCACGGTGAAAGGCGACATTCATGACATCGGCAAGAATCTGGTTTCGATGATGCTCGAGGGTGCGGGTTTCGAGGTCATCGACCTCGGCATCAACAACCCCGTCGAGAAATATCTCGAAGCGCTCGAAAAGCACAACCCGGACATCCTCGGCATGTCGGCGCTGCTGACGACCACGATGCCCTACATGAAAGTCGTGATCGATACGCTCAAACAAAAGAACCTGCGCGAGAAATACATCGTGCTCGTGGGTGGCGCGCCGCTCAACGAAGAGTTCGGCAAGGCGATCGGTGCCGATGCCTACTGCCGTGACGCCGCCATCGCCGTCGAGACCGCGAAGTCGCTGTTGGCGGCGAAGCGCGCTGCCGCGCGCGCGAACTGAAGATCGGGCATGGCGAGCGAAGGCCGCCAGCTCGTGATTGCCTGCGGCGCGCTCGCCCACGAGATCGCGGCGCTGCGCAAGTTGCACGGCTGGCTAGCCCTCGAGGTGCACTGTCTGCCGCCCGAGTTGCATAACCGGCCGGAGCGCATCGCACCTGCCGTGCGCGAGGCGATCATCCAGCATCGCGACCGATACGCCGAAATCTTCGTAGCGTACGCCGACTGCGGCACAACGGGTGCGCTCGATGCGGTGCTGCGGGAAGAGGGCGTCGAGCGTATCGAAGGCGTGCACTGCTACCAATTCTTTGCGAGCGTCGAGCTCTTTGCCGAACTTGCTGAGGCCGAGCCCGGCAGTTTCTTCTTGACGGATTTTCTGGTGCGGCACTTCGATCGATTGGTGTTTCGCGGACTTGGGCTAGACCGTCACCCGCAGTTGCAGAGCCAGTATTTCGGCAATTACCGACGGCTCGTGTATCTCGCGCAGATCGAAGATGCCGACAACGTGCGCGCCGCGCAGGACATCGCCGCGCGCCTTGGGCTTGAATACCACTTTCGGCACACGGGCTACGGCGGTCTCGAGCGCAGCCTGCGCCGCTTTGCAAACAAGGAGCGCCACTGATGGCGAGTCTGATCATCATTTCCTGGCGGGACATTCCGTCGCAGGTCGTCGTCAAGCGGGGACGCGAGACCTCGAAGATCATGTTGTCGCAGCGCTTTCAGGAGGCGGTCGATCGCGCCGCCATGCGCGCGGGCAAGGGGGGCTCAGACGCCTACATCGCCGAATGGCAGCGCAGCGCGCCGGTGCCCTGCGGTGAAGACATGCAGGCCGAGGCGGCTGCGGCCGCGCAGGCGATCGAGGCGCGCTACAGCGACGAGGACCTGGAGAAGCTCATTCGCGCCAAAGGTCTCGCGACCCCGACAGCAGCGCCTGCGCCTGCGTCGACGGACGACAGCGGCAGCTGACGATGTACCGGATGCGGCTCTGGTCGGTGCGCCACGCGCGCGGCCTCAATCAACTCTATCGCGCGCTCGAGACGGTGCTCGCGATGCTGCAGCCGCTGCTGCGCAGGCTCGGTCCCGGCGATCCGCTGCCCATCTTGCCGGGCCACGTTTCGCCCGGCCGCTTCGAGCGCGTGCTGCGAGCGGGGGCGTTCGCGGTCACGGCAGAACTCGCGCCGCCCGATTCGGCAGACCCCGAAGAGGTCTATGCCCGCGCCCGAATCTTTGATGGTTACGTCGATGCGATCAACGCCACCGACGGCAGCGGCGCCAACTGTCACATGTCGAGCATGGGGGTCTGTTCGCTGCTGACCCGCGTCGGCTATGCGCCCATCATGCAGATCTCCTGTCGCGATCGAAATCGCATCGGTATCCAGGGCGATATTCTCGGCGCATCGGCGATGGGCGTCTGCAACGTGCTTTGTCTCACCGGCGATGGTGTGCAGGCGGGAGATCATCCGCAGGCCAAGCCGGTGTTCGATCTCGACAGCGTGTCGTTGCTGAGTCTTGCGCGTACGCTGCGTGACGAGCAGCGCTTCCAGAGTGGGCGCAAGCTCAGCAAGGCGCCGCGCGTTTTTCTGGGTGCCGCCGAGAACCCCTCGGCCCTGCCGCACGAGTGGCGGGCGATGCGTCTGATCAAAAAAATCGAAGCCGGTGCGCAATTCATCCAGACGCAGTACTGCTACGACATGCCCTTGCTGCGCTCGTTTTTGCAAAAGCTCGAGGAATTGGGTGCCGCGAATCGGATTTTCCTGTTGATCGGCGTAGGTCCGCTGCGTTCGGCGAAGGCCGCCGAATGGATGCGACAAAACGTGCCCGGCATCCACATCCCGGATGCGCTCATCACGCGCCTGCGTGGGGCCGCAGATCCCGCGCGCGAGGGTCGCAACATCTGCATCGAATTGATTCAGGAAGTGCACGCCATGAAGGGCGTGCATGGCGTGCACGTCATGGCCTATCGCCAGGAGGAGTCGGTGGCCGAGGTCATCGACAAATCGGGCGTACTCGCCGGCCGCGTGCCTTGGTATCCGGGTCGTGATCGTCAGGACCCGGCGCAATCGAACACAGCCGACACGAACACAGCCGACAGGGTGGCATCATGACCGATACCGTAATCAGTTCCGCAACCAAAGAAGTCGTCATCGGCTTCAACCGACCCTTCGTCATCATCGGTGAGCGCATCAATCCGACGGGGCGCAAGATCCTCGCTGCCGAAATGGCGGCCGGCAACTATTCGCGGGTCGAGTCCGATGCCCGCGCGCAGGTCGAAGCCGGTGCACACATGCTCGATGTGAATGCGGGCATTCCGCTTGCCGATGAGCCGGCGATACTCGCCCGCGCCGTGCAGATCGTGCAGTCGATCACCGACGTGCCGCTATCCATCGACTCATCCATCGTCGCCGCGCTCGAGGCGGGTCTTGCCGTGTACAAGGGCAAGGCGCTCGTCAATTCGGTGACCGGCGAGGAGGAGCGCCTCGAGCAGGTGCTGCCACTCGTCAAAAAATATGGCGCCGCGGTGGTCGCGATCTCGAACGACGAGACGGGGATCTCCGAGGATCCGGACGTACGCTTCGCGGTCGCCAAAAAAATCGTCGAACGTGCGGCCGATTACGGCATCCCGTACAGTGACGTGGTCGTCGATCCGCTCGTCATGCCGATCGGCGCCATCAATCAGGCGGGCGTGCAGGTGATGCGCCTCGTGCGTCGCCTGCGCGATGAACTGAAGGTGAACACCACCTGCGGCGCGTCGAACGTGAGCTTCGGCTTGCCGAATCGCGATGGCATCAACGCGGCGTTCCTGACCATGGGTATCGCTTCGGGTTTGACCTCGGCGATCACCAATCCGCTGCATCTCGAGACGGTCAAAGCCTGCATGGGCGCCGACGTGATGATGGGGCACGACCCCGATTGCACGCGCTGGATCCGCCGCTTTCGCGAGGCACCGCCCACCGCGGCGGCGGGTGCAGGCGCCGTCGCTGGTGCACCGGGGTCCGATCAGCCCGCGGCCCGCGGTCGTCGCGAGGGCGGCCTGCGCAGGCGCATGGCCGCCGCATCGACGGAGGGCGGTGGTGGAGGCGGCGCAGCATGAGTGAGGGCGACGCCTGGGTCGTATTCCTTCCTGCCGGCAAGCGCGGCCGCTTCGCGCTCGGCACACCGGTATTACAGGCCGCGCGCGAGCTCGGGGTGGACATCGACTCGGTCTGCGGTGGGCGCGGGCTGTGCGGGCGCTGTCAGGTGGTGGTCGCCGAAGGCGAGTTCGCCAAGCATGGGGTGCGCTCGGGCGAGGGCAGCGTTTCGGCACCGGGTGAAGTCGAGGCGCGCAGCGCACGACGCAAAGTATTGAAGTCGGGGCGACGACTTTCCTGTCAGGCGCAGCTCTGCAGCGACGTGGTCATCGATGTGCCGCCCTCGAGTCAGGTCCATCGACAAGTGGTGCGCAAGGCGGCTGATGCGCGCGAGATCGCACTCGATCCGGTCGTGCGTCTCTACTACGTCGAGGTCCGCGAACCCGACATGCACGACCCGTCCGGCGATTTGCGTCGATTGTTCGATGCACTCGCGCGCGAATGGCAGCTCACGGGACTCGGCATCGAGATCGGCATCCTGCGCGATCTGCAGACGACGTTGCGACTGGGCGAGTGGAAGGTCACGGTAGCGGTGCACGGTGGCCGACAAATCATTGGGCTTTGGCCGGGTTTGCATGAGCGTGCGCTCGGCATGGCGGTCGACGTCGGCTCGACGACCATCGCCGCGCACCTCTGCGATCTCGCCACCGGTGAGGTCGTGGCCTCGGCGGGCATGATGAATCCGCAGATCCGGTTCGGCGAAGATCTCATGAGCCGCGTGTCGTACGCGATGATGAATCCGGGTGGCGCCGTACAGATGACCCTGGCGGTGCGCACCGCGCTCTCCGAGCTTGCTGCCGACGTGGCCGCGCAGGCGGGTGCCGTCCCGCAGGACATTCTCGAAGTGACCTTGGTCGGCAATCCGATCATGCATCACTTGGTGCTCGGTCTCGATCCCACTGAGCTCGGCGGCGCACCGTTCGCCCTCGCCATCGATCAGGCCATCGAGCAGCCCGCGGCGGCGCTCGGCATCGAGGTGCATCCGCAGGCCCGTGTCTACGTGCTGCCGTGTATCGCAGGGCACGTCGGTGCGGACACGGCGGGCATGATCCTCGCCGAACGTCCCGATCTCGGCGCGGCCGTGACGCTGCTCGTCGACGTGGGCACCAATGCCGAAATCGTGCTCGGTAACCGCGATCGACTGCTCGCGTGCTCGAGTCCCACCGGCCCTGCGTTCGAGGGTGCGCAGATCAGCTGCGGCCAACGCGCGGCACCCGGAGCGATCGAGCGTGTCCGCATCGATCCCGAAACGTTGGAGCCACGCTTCAAGGTGATCGGTTGTGATCTTTGGTCGGACGATCCGGGTTTCGAGGAAGCCACCAAGGCGACGGGCGTCACCGGCGTCTGTGGCTCCGGCATCATCGAGGTGATCGCCGAGATGTATCTTGCGGGCGTCATCAATCAGGATGGCGTCGTCGATGGCGGTATGGCGGCGCGCAGCGATCGTATCGTCGCCAGCGACCGAACCTTCTCCTACGTCTTGCATCGCGGTGCGATGACGCTGTCGATCACGCAGACCGACGTGCGTGCCATTCAGCTCGCGAAAGCTGCGCTCTATGCCGGGGTGCGACTTTTGATGGAAGAGCTGCGCGTCGAGCGGGTCGAACGCATTCGTCTCGCGGGCGCGTTCGGCGCGCACATCGATCCGAAGTACGCCATGGTGCTAGGCATGATCCCCGATTGCGATCTCCTCGAAGTCGCTGCC
>RGYP01000129.1 GCA_010031985.1 Gammaproteobacteria bacterium | reverse complement strand
CAAAGCCGCGCCGACCGGGCCTCCCAGCAGGAAGCCCAAGGCTCCACCCACGAGTTTCCCGCCCCACTCCATGCTGCAATACTAGCAACCCCCGGCAGCCCGCCGGAAACAGCGAGACTTCAAAGTGGACGAGATCCGGACCGTGCACACCACGGCGCTGCGGCACCTACCTCGACTGCATACCGGCAAGGTGCGCGATATCTATGAAGTCGACGCCGAGCACATGCTCATCGTCACCACCGACCGTCTATCTGCTTTTGACGTCGTGCTGCCCGATCCCATCCCGTACAAAGGTCGCGTGCTCACCGAAATCTCCGATTTCTGGTTCCGACACACGACGGCCATCGTGCCCAACCAGTTGTCCGGTATGACTCTCGCGCAGCTGCAACTCGATACCGACGAGCGCGAGTTGCTCGCGGGGCGCGCAATTGTCGTGCGTCGACTCAAGGCGCTGCCGGTCGAGGCCGTGGTCCGCGGCTATCTCATCGGCTCCGGCTGGAAGGATTACCAGCGCAGCGGCGCGGTCTGCGGCATTGCGCTGCCCGCAGGGCTGCAACTTGCCGAACGTCTGCCGCAACCCATCTTCACGCCGGCAAGCAAGGCGCCGGCTGGACAGCACGACGAAAATATTTCCTTCGCCGAGGTCGAATCTTTGATCGGCGCAAAATTGGCGGCGCAGATCCGCGACACCTCGCTCGCGCTCTACGACTTCGCGGCGGCCCATGCGCGCCAGCGCGGCATCATCATTGCCGACACCAAGTTCGAGTTCGGCGTCGATGCCGCAGGTCAGCTGGTGCTGATCGACGAAGTGCTGACGCCGGACTCTTCGCGCTTCTGGCCCGCCGACACCTACCGCGTCGGTATCAGTCCGCCCTCGTTCGACAAGCAGTTCGTGCGCGATTATCTCGAGACGCTCGATTGGAACAAGAAGGCGCCTGCGCCACGACTGCCCGAAGAAATCATTCGGCGTACCAGCGAGAAATATCGTGAGGCACTCACCCGCCTGACCGGCGGCTAGCGCTCTACTCGCCAGCGATCGTAAAACCGTCGACGAGCAGCGAGCCCATGCGGATGCCGCCGCGCAGATCGACGTCACCACCGATCGCAACCACGTTGGGATAAAGCTCTTTGAGATTGCCGGCGATGGTGATCTCGTGGACCGGATAAGCGAGTTCGCCACCTTCCACCCAGAAGCCGGTCGCACCGCGCGAATAATCGCCGGTGACGCCATTCACGCCCTGCCCCATCAGTTCGGTGACGAGCAGCCCCTTGCCCATCTGCCGCAGCAGCGCCGCCTGATCGGGCGCGCCAGCCGAAGAATCGACCAAAAGATTATGCAGGCCGCCGGCATTGCCGGTGCTGCGCAAACCGAGTTTGCGGGCGCTATAGCTGCCGAGCAGATAGCCGTCGACCACGCCGTCGCGCACCAGCTCGCGATCCTGGGTACGCACGCCCTCACCATCCCAATTGGCGCTGGCAAAGGCTTTGGGTAGCCGCGGCCGTTCGTGCATCTGCACCCAACTCGGGAACACCTGCTGGCCCGCCGCGCCGAGCAGGAAACTCGCCTTGCGATACTGCGCACCGCCGCGAATTGCACCAATGAAATGGCCAATGAAACCGCGCGCCACTTCGGGGGCGAACAGGACCGGCGCCTTGCCGGTCGGCAGTCGACGCGCGCCGAGGCGCGCGATCGCGCGCGCAGCGGCATGCCGGCCGATACTCGCCGCATCTTCGAGATCTTTGGGGTCGCGCGCCGAGGAGTACCAGTAGTCGCGCTGCATGTCCTCGCCCGTCTGCGCGAGCAGTACGCAGCTCAGGGAATGACTCGACGCGCAATCGCCCGCCAGAAAGCCGTGACTGTTGCCGTAGACGCGCACCCCGCGCTGACTGCCGACGCTCGCGCCCTCGGAGTTGCCGAGTCGCGTGTCGACGGCGAGGCCCGCCGACTCGCATTCGCGCGCCAGAACCACTGCCTCATCGGGCGTGATTTCCCAAGGAAAATCGAGTTGCAGATCGGGGAAATCTCGCGCCAGAAGATCGGGATCAGCGAGCCCCGCGCAGTCATCGAGCGCGGTGTGGCGTGCGATGGCACAGGCCTTCGCCACCGTTTCACGGACCGACTCGTCGCCGAGATCGGCGGTGCTCGCCGAACCCTTGCGGGTGCCGAAGTAGACCGTGATGCCGAGTCCGCGATCACGTTGGTATTCGACGGTCTCGACCTCGCCGAGGCGAACTGTGACGCTCAGTCCCTTCGACAGGCTGGCATCGACCTCGGCCTGCGAGGCGCCGGATTTTTTGGCCGTATCGAGGGCCTGCATCACCACTCTTTCGAGTTCGGGGATACGCGAGGGATCAACTTGCTGCGACATGAGGCAGAATTGTAGCCATGTCGCGACATGGCAGATACCTACCGGAACACGAGCTCGAACCCGCTGAGGAAGAACGCCCGAGCAAAAGTGCGCGCAAGCGCGCAGCGCATGCGGCGCAAGCCTTGGGCGAGCAACTGATCAGTCTCAAGGAAAGCGATCTGTCGCGCCTGCCCCTGCCCGAGACGCTGCTCGAGGCCGTGCGCGCGGCGCGGCGCATCAAGGCCCGCGGCGGACTCGCACGCCAGAAGCAATATATCGGCAAACTCATGCGCGATCTCGACACCGCCCAGATCGAAGAAGCGCTGGCGAACTTGCGCTGATTTCCCCGGGGTTTTTCGCTATCCTTAGCCGATGAAACCTGTGGTCGGCATCGTCATGGGGTCGCGCTCCGACTGGGAGACGCTGCGCCCGGCCGCCGAGACGCTCGAGAAACTCGGCGTCGCTCACGAGGTGCGCGTGGTCTCTGCGCATCGCACACCCGATCTGCTCTTCGACTACGCGAACACGGCCGAGGCGCGTGGCATCAAGGTCATCATCGCCGGTGCGGGCGGTGCCGCCCATCTGCCCGGAATGCTCGCAGCCAAAACCACGCTGCCCGTCCTCGGTGTGCCCGTGCAATCGAAGGCCCTGAACGGCCTCGACTCGCTGCTGTCGATCGTGCAAATGCCGGCAGGCGTGCCGGTGCCGACCTTCGCCATCGGTGTCGCGGGCGCGACCAACGCGGCACTCAGCGCCGCTGCCATTTTGGCGCTCGCCGACCCGGCGCTCGATCGCGCGCTCAAGGCGCAGCGCGCCGCTCAGACCGCGACCGTGCTCGAGCATCCCGACCCGCGTCTGCCGTGACCCGTCGGACGACCGTCGGCATCGTGGGCGGCGGCCAACTCGGGCGCATGATGGCGCTCGCCGGCTATCCGCTCGGCCTCGACTTTCTCTTTCTCGATCGCTCCGGCGACACCCCCGCTGCCCAGGTGGCCTCGAGTCTGGTCGGCGAATTCACCGATCAAAAATTACTCCGCGAACTCGCGCACCGTAGCGAAGTGCTGACGTTCGACTGGGAAAACGTGTCGATCGAAAGTCTGCGTGCTCTCGGGCGCTCGGCGCGTATCGCGCCCTCGCTCGCAGCACTCGCGATGTCGCAAGACCGCATCGCCGAGAAAAAACTGTTCGCCAAACTCGGTATTCCGACCACGCGTCACGCCGCGGTTGATTCCTCGGCGAGTCTCGAGCGCGCGTTGCGCGAGGTCGGTCTGCCCGGTGTCATCAAGACGCGTCGCCTCGGCTACGACGGCAAGGGGCAGGCGGTGGTACGCACTCGCGAGGAGGCGCATCGGGCACTCGACACCCTGCAAGGCGCGCCGCTCATCTACGAAGAATTCGTCCCCTTCGATTACGAGGTGTCGATCATCGGCGCGCGTAATCGTCAGGGCGAAGTGGTGATCTATCCGCTCAATCGCAACCTGCATCGCGAAGGTATTCTGCGCCTCACCCGTGCACCCTGGGGCGATACCTCGTTGCAGCGGCGTGCGGCGAGTTATCTGCGTCGCGTGCTCGCCCACTATCGTTACGAAGGCGTGCTCAACATCGAATTCTTCGTACGCAAGGGTCGGCTGGTCGCCAACGAAACCGCACCGCGCGTGCACAACTCGGGACACTGGACCATCGAGGGCGCCGCGACCAGTCAGTTCGAAAATCATCTACGCGCCATACTCGGCCTGCCGCTGGGTGCGACCCATGCCCGCGGCCATGCCGCGATGATCAACCTCATCGGTGAACTGCCGATTCGTGATCGCTTTCTGGGCGAAAACGAACTGCATTGGCACGATTACGGCAAATCGCCCCGGGCGGGACGCAAAGTCGGCCACGTCACGCTGATCGACGCCAGCGCCGCAGCGCGCGATACCCGCGCACGAAGAATTCTGCGGCAAATCGGCGAGCCAGGCTGAGAGCGCTGGCGCTGCGCGCGGCGATCAGCCGGTTCCACCCACCGTCAGACCATCGACGCGCAAGGTCGGCTGACCCACGCCGACCGGCACGCTTTGCCCTTCCTTGCCGCAAGTGCCGATGCCATCGTCGAGCTTCAGATCGTTGCCGACCATCGCGACGCGCGTCAGCACGTCGGGGCCATTGCCGATCAGCGTCGCGCCCTTGATCGGCGCGCCGATCCGACCATTTTCGATGAGATAGGCCTCGCTCGCCGAAAACACGAACTTGCCCGAGGTGATGTCCACCTGGCCGCCGCCGAAGTTGACCGCGTAGATGCCGCGATCGACCGAGGCGATGATTTCGGCGGGATCGTGTGGCCCCGGTCGCATGTAGGTGTTGGTCATGCGTGGCAGTGTCATGTGGGCGAAGGACTCGCGACGTCCGTTGCCGGTCGACTGCGTACCCATCAGCCGCGCGTTCATCTTGTCCTGCAGATAACCTTTGAGCACGCCGTTCTCGATCAGCGTGGTGCAACGCGTGGGCGTGCCTTCGTCGTCGATGTTGAGCGAGCCGCGCCGCGCCGATAGCGTGCCGTCATCCACCACGGTGCAATGCTCCGAGGCCACTTTTTCGCCGACGCGATTGCTGAACGCCGAGGTGCCCTTGCGATTGAAGTCGCCCTCGAGCCCGTGGCCGATGGCCTCGTGCAGCAAAATGCCGGGCCAGCCTGCACCGAGCACCACGGTCATCGCGCCCGCGGGCGCCGGTATCGCATCGAGATTGACGAGTGCCTGTCGAGCCGCCTCGCGTCCGAGTGCCAGCGGCCGATCACCGGCCACGAGCTCGGCGAGCGAGTGACGACCGCCCATACCGGAGAAACCAACTTCGCGACGACCTTCGCGCTCGGCGATCACCGAGACGTTGAAACGCACCAGCGGCCGCACGTCGGCGGCGAGCGTACCGTCGGCATCGGCCAATAAAATGACCTCGTACGACGAAGACACCGAGGCCATCACTTGCACGATGCGCGGATCGATGCGTCGGGTTTCGCGATCGACGCGCTCCAGCCAACGTACCTTGTCGTCGTCGGAGAGCGAACCCACGGGATCTAGCGCCGAATAGAGAGCGTGCCCGCTGCGGCGCCGCAGCACGGGCTGTCGACCTGCATGGCCCGCCGCGGCAATTGCACGGGCGGCGAGCGCAGCCTCCTCGAGTGCGGTCGGCAGAATCTCGTCGGAGTAAGCGAAGCCGGTTTTCTCGCCGGCCAGCGCCCTGACGCCGACACCTTGCTCGATGCTCGCGCTACCTTCTTTGACGATGCCATCTTCGAGCGACCAGGACTCGTCGCGGGCAAATTGGAAATAAACGTCTGCGGCATCGATGGCGGAGGCACGGACGAGGCCGAGCGCCCTTTCGATGTGTCCCTCGTCGAGCCCTGCGGGCTCGAGGATCAGCCTACGGGCAAGTCCGAAGGCGTCATGTGCAAGTTGGGTGTCGGTCATGGCTT
>RGYP01000128.1 GCA_010031985.1 Gammaproteobacteria bacterium | reverse complement strand
GGCCGACTCGATCTTGGCGAGCTCGGCATGGAGCCAGAGGTCGAAGCCCTGCTCGATCGACTGATCCACAAGCCGAATGGCATCCTGCTGGTCACCGGCCCCACGGGCTCGGGCAAGACGACCACGCTTTATGCGGCGCTGTCGCGCCTCAACGATGCGACCCGCAACATCATGACCGTCGAGGACCCGATCGAGTATTACCTCGACGGCATCGGTCAGACGCAGGTCAACACCAAGGTCGACATGAGCTTCGCGCGCGGGCTGCGGGCGATCCTGCGCCAAGATCCGGACATCGTCATGGTCGGCGAAATCCGCGATCTCGAAACCGCACAGATCGCGGTACAGGCCTCGCTCACCGGGCATCTCGTGCTCTCGACGCTACACACCAACACGGCGGTCGGCGCGATCACTCGTCTGCGCGACATGGGTATCGAACCCTTCCTGCTCGCCTCGAGCCTCATCGGCATCGTCGCCCAACGTCTCGTTCGCACGCTCGATCAAAACTCGCGCGAGAGTTTCGTGGCGGGCGAACTCGAGCGACGTCAGCTCGGAGTGGCCGCAGAGGCTTCCTCACCGACCCTCTTTCGACCCGGCCCCAACGGCCCGGGTTATCGCGGTCGCACCGGCATCTACGAACTCGTGATGGTCGATGAGACGCTGCGGACGCTGATCCACGATGGGGCGTCCGAGGCCGAACTCGAGCGTCACGCGCGGCAGTCGACGCCCTCGATTCGCGACGACGGCATCACCAAGGTGTTGCGCGGCGCGACCACACTCGAGGAAGTGCTGCGCGTCACCCGCGAGGACTGATCTTTGGCTGCCTATGATTACGTCGCGCTCGATGCTGCAGGCCGCGAACAGCGCGGCGTGCTCGAGGGTGACAGCCCGCGCCAAATCCGACAGCTGCTGCGTGAACGACAGCTGCTGCCGATCAGCGTCGAAGCTTTGCGTGAGACGCCCCAAAATCGCGACGGTGAAAGTTGGCTGCAGCGGCTACCGCGACGCGGCGCGCGAATCGGTAGCGCCGAGGTGGCACTGCTGACGCGTCAGCTTGCGACCTTGGTGCGCGCTGCGCTGCCGCTCGAAGAGTCGCTGCTGGCCGTGTCGCAGCAATCCGAAAAGCCCGCCGTTCAGCGCGTCGTCGCAGCCGTACGGGCGCGCGTCGTCGAAGGCGAACCACTCGCCCATGCGCTCGGCGGTTTTCCGCGTGTCTTCCCGGAAATCTATCGCGCGACCGTCGCCGCAGGCGAACAGTCGGGCAGGCTCGACACCGTACTCGAGCGACTCGCCGAATACACCGAGAATCGCGATCAGCTGCGTCAGCGCGTGCTCGGCGCGCTGCTTTACCCGATCGTACTCACCGTGATGTGTCTGCTGATCATCACGGGACTGCTCACGTACGTGGTGCCGAAGGTGGTGGAGGTCTTCGAGTCGGGTAAAACCGCACTGCCTCTGCTTACGCGCATGCTGCTGGCAACCAGCAATTTTCTGCAGGATTTCGGCCTGTGGCTGCTGCTCTTGATCGTGCTCGGAATCGTCGGCTTCTCGCGCTGGGTACGCGCGCCCGAGGCAAGGCGCAAAGTCGATGCGCTACTGCTGCGCCTGCCGCTGATCGGACGACTGGTACGCGGTTTCAACACCGCGCGTTTCACGCGCACCTTCAGCATTCTCACCGGCAGCGCCGTGCCAGTACTCGAAGCCCTGCACATCGCAGGCAGAGTCATCAACAACCTGCCGATGCGCGACGCCGTGACCACTGCCACCGAGCGAGTCCGCGAGGGTGCGCCGATCGGTCGCTCGCTCGCAGCCAGTCGACTCTTTCCGCCGATGACCGTACATCTCATCTCGAGCGGCGAGTCGAGCGGTCGGCTCGAAGAAATGCTCGAACGGGCCGCCGCCAATCAGGAGCGTGAACTCGATGGCCTGCTCACCGCCCTCGTCGGTCTGCTCGGCCCGCTGCTGATCGTCGGCATGGGAATTTTCGTGCTGGTCATCGTCTTTGCGATGCTGATGCCGATCTTCGAAATGAACACCCTCGTGCGCTGACGCACGCGCGCAACACTCGTTCGCCGATTTCTGCCGACCCCCCGTTGCAAGATGGCGCGCGGCGAAATAAATTTCGCGCGTCTGGGGGTGAATGGCACTCGTGCCATGAAATTTGGGGCATGAACGAGAGACCAGAACAGGAAGACTACGACGACGAGGCAGATCTCGATTCGGGCGAGGACGTCGATCAGGTCATTCGTGACTTCGATACCTCGCGCCGTCGCGGCGCGCCGAAACCAAGCGGTGATCCCGCCTGGCGCCGCCTTGAGCGACTGCGCGAAGAGAAGCACACCGCCGACCTGATCAGCGATTTCGACGACTACGACATCGGCCTCGAAGGCGCAGGCGGCGTGCGCAGCAAGCGCGCAAGTCGGCGCTAGTTCGTCCGTCAACGAAAGTCGCGTGAGCGCGTCAACAGCCGGCCGAGCCACCTCGTCCGGTCATGGATGTGCTGCACCACGACGTGGGTCACTAGACCCTCGCGTTGCAATCGTCCCTGTACCTGCATCAATCGCGACTCGAACAGCGCGCGCCGATGCGCTGCGCCGATGTTTTTCCAGACGATCAAATTGACGTTGCCGGTGTCATCTTCGAGCGTGACGAAGGTGACGCCACTCGCCGTCGATGGACGTTGTCGCGTGGTGACGAGCCCGGCCACGGCCACCTGTGCGCCATCAGCCACGCTCGCGAGCTGTCTCGCCTGCAATACGCCCTGCCGTTCGAACGGTGCGCGCAGCAGTGCGAGCGGATGCCGACCGAGCGTCAAGCCGAGATACCGATAGTCGGCGACGAGATTCTCGCCCTCGGTGGGCACGGTGAGCATCGGTACGGCCTCTTCGCGCGCAGGCGGCGCGAGGGGCAGCGCGAGTTCGGTCCCCGCCACCGCCCAGAAAGCCCGGTGCCGATTGCCGGTGAGCGCGGCGCAGGCCCCCGCTGCCGCGAGTGCTTCGAGATCACCGCGATCGAGTGCTGCACGCTCGGCGAGTTGCTGCAGATCGGCGAATGGCAAGACATCGGGATCAGAATGCAGGCAACTTGCGCGTCGGGCGGCAACGATACGCTCTGCTGCAACCTGCTTCAAAGAATGGACGAGCCGCAAACCGAGTCGGATCGCAGGGCGGCCGCCCGGCGTCGACTCGAGCGTAGAGTCCCAGTCGCTCACGCAGACGTCGACGGGCCTGATCTCGACGCCATGCTCGCGCGCATCGCGCACCAACTGCGAGGGTGAGTAAAAACCCATCGGCTGACTGTTGAGTAGCGCCGCCGTGAATGCGGCGGGCTCGTGACATTTGAGCCAGGCCGACACGTAAACGAGCAGCGCGAAACTCGCCGCGTGCGACTCCGGAAAGCCGTACTCACCGAAGCCCTGGATCTGACCAAAGATTCGAGCGGCGAAATCTTCGTCGTAGCCCCGTTCGCGCATGCCGCGGATGAGTCGCTCGCCGAAGTGCCCGAGTCCGCCGTGACGCTTCCAGGCGGCCATCGCACGACGCAGCTGATCGGCCTCGCCCGGCGTGAAGCCGGCGGCGACGATGGCAAGCTGCATCACCTGCTCCTGGAAAATCGGTACCCCGAGTGTGCGCTGCAACACGCCCTTCACGGCATCGCTCGGATAGCTGACGGGCTCCGCCCCGCTCCGACGCCGCAAATATGGGTGCACCATGTCACCCTGAATCGGTCCTGGTCGCACGATGGCCACCTCGATCACGAGATCGTAGAAATTGCGTGGCCGCAGTCGTGGCAGCATCGCCATCTGCGCCCGCGACTCGATCTGGAACACGCCGACCGTATCGGCGCGGCACAGCATGTCGTAGACGCGCGGATCTTCGGGTGGTACGGCGGCAAGGGTGAGCGGTGCATTGCTCTCGCGCGCCCGCCAAGCGGAGATCAGCTCGAGCGCGCGACGAATTGCCGTCAGCATACCGAGTGCGAGCAGATCGACTTTGAGCAAACCGAGCGCATCGAGATCGTCCTTGTCCCACTGGATGACCGTTCGATCCGCCATGCTCGCGTTCTCGACCGGTACGAGTTCTTCGAGACAATCACGGGCGATCACGAAACCCCCGACGTGCTGCGAGAGATGGCGCGGAAACCCGAGCAACTGCGGCGCGAGCTCGAGCAACATCGCAAGGCGTTGCCGCAATACGGGATCCTCGCGGTCGAAGCCCGCCTCGGCGAGTCGCTCCAGAAACGCCGCCTGCGGGGCGTCTTTGCTGCCAGTGGTACCGACGCTGCGATCCCAGCGGCTGACGGCGGTCGCGATTTTTTCGACGGCAAGCGGCGCAAAACCCAGTGCCTTGCCCAGATCGCGCAGCACGCTGCGCGGGCGATAGCTGATGACCGTGGCGGCAAGCGCAGCCCGATGTCTGCCATATTTTTGATAGACGTACTGGATGACCTCCTCGCGCCGCTCGTGCTCGAAATCGACGTCGATGTCCGGCGGTTCGTTGCGCTCGCGCGAGATGAAGCGCTCGAACAACATCGACATGCGCGAAGGGTCGACCTCGGTGATGCCGAGGCAATAGCAAACGGCGGAGTTGGCTGCCGAACCGCGCCCCTGACAAAGAATTCCGCGACCACGCGCAAACTCGACGATGTCGTGCACGGTGAGAAAGTACGGTTCGTAGGCAAGCTCGGCGATCAGCGCGAGTTCGTGTTCGACCAGCGTACGCACATAGGGTGGCATCACATCGCGCGCCGGATGCGTGGCGGCAGACGGACCCTTGGCAGACGGCGGCACCCCGCCCCAGCGCCGCTCGGCGCCGCGCTCGACGAGGGTACGCAACCAAGCAGCCGGTGTTTGTCCTTCGGGGACGATTTCGCGCGGATATTCGTAACGTAATTCGTCGAGCGAAAAACGGCAGCGCTCTGCGATCGCGAGCGTCTCGGCAAGCAGTGCGGGCGGATACAGCCTTGCCAGACGCTGACGTGCGCGCAGGTGGCGCTCGCCGCTCGGCAGCAGCGCAAAGCCGGCCGCATCCACGCTGGTGTTGAGACGGATCGCGGTGATCGCATCGTGCAAGCGACGTCGCTCACGGACATGCATGCGCACATCGCCCGCAGCCACCAGCGGCAAGCCCGCCTCGGCCGCAAGTGCGCGCAAGGCGGCCAGATGCGCGCGCTCGGTGCCATCGCGCAGCAGCTCGACGGTAATCCAGACCGACCCTGCATACCGTTGTCGCAGCCAGGTAGTGATCAAAGCCGCCTGCGCGAGCTCAGCCGGGCGCGGCGCCCAAAGTATCAAGCAGTGCTGCGGCTCGATCAGTGCCTCGACATCGGTACGGCTCAGTCGATATTCGCCCTTGGGAGCGGCGCGTCGACCGCGAGTGATCAATCGGCACAGCTGACCGTAACCCTGGCGATCGGCCGCGAGCACGATCAGTGGCGTACCGCAGTCGAGACGGAATTCGGCACCGACGATGAGGCGGGTCGCCGTACCCTTGAGTGCCGCATGGGCCCGTACCACGCCCGCCACCGAACACTCGTCGGTGATCGCGAGCGCCGCGTAGCCGAGTTCGAGCGCGCGCGCCGCCAGCTCCTCGGGCTGCGAGGCGCTGCGCAGGAAACTGAAGCTGCTCAGGCAATGCAACTCGGCATACCCGGGCAAATCGGGGACTTTCGTGGCGGGATTCATGATACTGTTTATATATACAGTATTTGAGCCATGAAACGCATCGTCAATCCTTAGATTCGTCACCGACCAGCACGGAATACCGACCATGAGCTTCCAGCACATCGCATTTGCCAGCGAAGGCGGCGTCGCCCGCATCACG
>RGYP01000127.1 GCA_010031985.1 Gammaproteobacteria bacterium | reverse complement strand
GAGCTTCTTGAGCCGCGCGTTCTCCTGCTCCAGTTGCCTAAGCCGTCGAACGTCGAGCGCCTCAAGCTGCCCGAATCGCTTGCGCCAGAGGTATATCGTCTGCTCCGAGATACCGTGCTTCTTCGCGGTCTCGGCGACCGTCCCTGCATCGGCTTCCCGCAGAATCCGTACCATCTGCTCTTCCGAAAACCTTGCCTTCTTCATCGCTTCCTCCTGCCCGGAGAAAGCCATCATCCCAAGAATCAATCGGCACGAAAATCACCCGGCAGGTCAGGACGCCCGTACGTTTTTCCCGAACGAATTATCATCGGCGGCATGAAGACGGGAAAAACCTTCGCGATCGCCATCGTCGTATCGTTGCTCTGCAGCGGCTACTGGTACTCGACACTCGATCGGGAAACTCGCGGGTTACTTGCGGTACTGCCTACCAACGCCGATGTACTCAGCTGGAGCCAACGCCAGCGCGAAGCGGCATTTCGAGCCATGGATCGCATGCCCATTCTGGCGCGTGCTGCGATGATCACCCCTTCGCCGCAACCCCTGCCCTTGCCCTTGGGCGAGCCACTCGATATTCCGGGTCTCGACGATTACATGACCCAACAAAATACTGCGGGCCTGGTAATCGTGCAGGACGGCAAGATCCGACTTGAGCGGTATGGACTCGGCTTCGACCCCGAAGGTCGTTGGACGAGTTTTTCGGTAGCGAAATCTTTCACCTCGACGCTGGTCGGTGCTGCGATTCAAGACGGCTACATTTCGAGCCTCGAGGACAAAGTGAGTCGCTATATCCCGGACCTGCGCGGCTCGGCCTACGACGCAGTCACGATCAGGCAATTGTTGACCATGAGTTCGGGGGTGCGATGGAACGAGGATTACGAAGATCCGAACGCGGACGTCGCCAAATTCAATAATGCCACGCCGGACTCCGGAGTCGATGCCACCGTCAGCTACATGCGCAAATTGCCGCGCGCTCATCCGCCCGGAGAAGTGTGGAACTACAACACCGGTGAAACCAACCTGATCGGCGTACTCGTATCGTCAGCGACCAAGAAATCTTTGGCAAAGTATCTGCAAGAGCGCGTTTGGCACCCTGCCGGAATGGCATCGACCGCGACCTGGTTGCAAGGCAAAACCGGTCACGAGATCGCCGGTTGTTGTCTACAGGCTGCGACGCGTGATTACGCACGATTCGGTCTGTTTGTACTTGCCAACGGCACGGCGGGTGGTCGACAGATCGTTCCGTCCGATTGGTTTGATCAGGCAACGCGAAAACAAAAAGACATCGGCCAAGCGGGTCGCGGCTATGGATTCCAGTGGTGGACCAATGACGACGGCTCGTTTGCTGCTCAGGGGATTTTCGGACAGGGAATTTTCATCGATCCGCAGCGCCGCTTGGTCATCGCATCCAACTCCAATTGGACACGCGCGACGCTTGGCCCGGAATCGAACTCCCGTGAGGAGTTTTACGCCAAAGTGCAGGCCATCATCGATGCAACAAGTCGTTGAGCGGCGGCCATTCAGGCGTCAACGCAGGACGGGTAACGTATCGTCGATGGCATGAAAAATCTCATTACGACAACTTGGCTCGTCGATGCAGCTCGCCGTCAAACGCGCGAGTCCGCGGCGTGACACCGAACCGTAGACATGCTGATCGTTCACGAGTCGTGCACGCTCAGGGACGTCGTCCGGCGGATCGCGCAGCACGGCGTTGCGAATGATCGTATAGGTCACGCCGGAGCCGATGACGGCGTTTTCGCCGGTTTCTTTGGCGGCAAACAGGGCTCGCATCGCGACATAGCGCTCCGAGGGATAAGCGTCTTTGCTTTGCCCGGTGCCGACCGAACTGTGCAGAATGAGCTGCCGCACTCCGGTGGCGGCTGCCCACTTGGCGATGTGCGTACCGCTGACCGCAAAAAAGCTGACGTTTGCACCGCTGCGCCCGAGTGCATCGATGACGACGTCGAAACGCGTCGCCTGCATGGCTCGACGTACGTCAGCTTCGACGGTGACATCGCCCTCGACATAATGCACCGTGAGATTGGCCAAGCGACTTCGATCAGAAGTCGGGCGTATGAATACGGTCACGTCGTGACCAGCAGCGAGCAGCGCGCGGACGATTTGCGAACCGAGTTGACCCGATCCGCCGAAGACCAAAATTTTTCTCGGCGTGCCGACTTTGGTCGCTGCCGCCGCACCGAGGGTAATACTGCGCGCTACGCCGAGCAGGACTATCGATGCAAGCAGCTTCCGACGGATCAGAAAATTCAGTGTCTTCACCACGTGAGTCGCTGGCGTAATTTCCCGGGTAACAACTTTTCCATGCGTTCGACGAACGCCACGGGTAGTTGCTCGACATCATCCAACACCACGCTATCAATCCGCCATAGCAAACCGCCGGGTCGATCCCCCATGCGCAACCATGGTTGCCACTGCGCCTGACTGGTCCAAGAGTACGTCGCCGGTACGTGACGATGTCGCGAGTCGAGCGCCTCGTCGAGTCGACAAATCCATTGGTCGATCGAGAACTCATTCCGTACGGTCGTGCCTGCTTGCAGACGACTGGCGGCGTGTCGCGTCAGCCAAACGGCCGAGTCGTGGATGCGCCAGTTCAACTTCGTCGGGCGGCCGATGGCGGTACTCTCTAGCCCCGCGCCGCCCTCCAACTCCGGGCCAGTCGCAGGATGCAACCAGGAATGGGTTGGTCCGCCGCGATAGGGCGGCGCCTCGAGCATTTCACCACTCCAAGGATTTTCGAATGTCTCGAGCCAGCGGTCTTCGTCGGCGTGGCGATAGAACATCCAGCTGTGTGAGCGCTCTTCGACCGAGCCATCGTCGAGTAACCGCGAGATACGAGCCGTAAAGCCTTCGACGCGATATAACAAGCGTCCGAACTCGCCGGGTGCCAAGCCTTGCCCCGGGACCGTCGCGAAGACAAAACCGGGGTTGTGGATCCAGCGCTGGCGACCAGAGAGATCACCTTGCAATCGACCGATTAATTCGGTGTTGAAGCGTGGATCGGCGATCCGTGCGTCGAGTTTTTGATTTACCGACGGCGAGCCCGCCCTGACGAGACCGGGTTGCCCCGCCACCAATAGCCCGCCGCCGACCAAACAGTCACGACGCGTCATCATCGGCGTCGTAGCGCCCACGGTCACAACGCTGAGGTTGCCACGGCGGGACGGATCGCGAGCTGCTCGGTATCGGGTCGATAAAGCTGATTCACGGCTCCCGGAGGAAAATCCGTGAACAGAGGCGAAGTGGGGTCTTCCCAAAGCTCGTGTCTAGGCGGCACGAGCGCTACTGCGTAGATTGGCTGAAGATCGGTGACGAACAGATTCTTGTACGGATAATCCCCAACCGGTCCGAGGTTGTAGTAATGGTAGCCATTATCTCGCCCCCATTCGCAGACCACCAAACAGGCATAAATGCCCGGTGAGCGATTTCGGTGGCGTTCATTCCACTGGCAGAAGCTGCCGTAGATCTGGCCATACTCCGGCATGAGAATCGACACGTCGACGAAGACTTCATCACCTGCTTCGTCGACGCAGCGGACGATCAATACATCCAGATCGCGCACATAGTCGAGAAAGCCCTTGATTTCTTCCAGTCCGATCTCGCACTTCTTGAAATGCTCGCCGCCCATCTCGAGCATCGCCTCGACGTCTAGGCGCATACCCGGAATGACCACGATCTCAGTCCGAAACTGACGAAAGCGCTTGGAGAGCTCTCCGAATTTACGGGCACGTCGCGGATCTTCCCAGAAGGCAGCGGATTTCACATCGACCAATCCGTAATGGTCGTTGATCGGTACGCCGTACTGACTGTCCGGAGGAAGCGCGTAAACGATGAGTGGTCGTCGTGCACAGG
Source organism: Gammaproteobacteria bacterium (assembly GCA_010031985.1). GTDB lineage: Bacteria > Pseudomonadota > Gammaproteobacteria > Steroidobacterales > Steroidobacteraceae > UBA964. The sequence goes on along the minus strand of RGYP01000127.1, from coordinate 1,953 downwards.
CGATCATTTCGGCCGACAGGTCGATGTAGGGACACAGCGCGTCCCACCGAGTCGTGTAGTAGGGAATACCGTTGTGCTCGCTGCGGATGCACAAATTTTTCGCGGTGAACGATTGGTGCCCCACGTGGTAAGTCCGCGGGACCTGCTCCTTGATGACCACGCGCTCGGTTGCGCTCTTCAGTAACTCGAGTTGCATCAGTCCGATGCTCTGCCAAGAGGGACAAGATCGAAATAGTCTCTATCGAAAGCAAAATTCTGTTGCAAGTAGCCGCGGTCAATGCGCTCGAGACGCTTTACCGCTTTTTGCATTCGCGACAGATGTTGCGAGGCCTCGGTCTTGGCGTCGGCCAGTTGCTCGACGTACGTGTCGAAAAGCGGACACTCACGATCGAAATAGAACTGATGCTCGTCTGGATCGTATGCGAGCGGGTAAAGATCACAGCCGAAAGGCTTGGATTTACCAAGAGAACAACCAGCGTCTCGCAAGTGACGACACCGACTTTCGATGCAAATGGGTTGCATCGAAAGTTGTTCAACGGCAGTCAGGTTGACCTCGAGCGGCGGTGCGCCCTTGTCGACATGGCAGCAGCTCTTACACTTCGAACAATGATCAAACAACGACACGGCTGTCTTTATGGATTTCGTACTTGTTTATAGTCGCCGCTGCACACTATATCAGGAACGACTCCGTCGAAATACCACGTCAATGAACGAGCGCCCATATGCCACCAGTATGTAAGCCCGCAGCAGGGGGCGCCAAAGGGAATGGCGCTCGCTCGACGAAGCGTCAAAGTCGCAACAGCATCATTCGCCATCTACAAGAAGAGGTCTACTGTCGTATCGGGATCTCGAACGCGCACGGCGTCGGCGTTTTCGCGGTTCGTCGTATTCCAAAAAACACCCGGGTGCTTCGTTCAACACTCTCGACGCAGGACATCAGGATTTCCAAGTCTTCACTGCGACATTTACCGCGAGCAACCCGCCGTCTGCTTCAAGACTTTTGCGAGCATGACAGCCGTTTTTACTGGCTGCCGCGGCACGGCCTGAACGCGCTGAGCTTGTACCAGTACCTGAATCACTCCAACGACCCCAATATTTCGCTCGTCAGCCCCGGAGTTTATCGTGCGATTCGAACGATCCGCGGTGGGGAGGAACTGACGTTGAATTACGACCTTGCCTTCGGCGAAAAACACGTATTCGGTAAAAACAAAAAGTCGGCTCGATAGTTCGGTCAAGACGCCTGACTTACGCCAAGTCACCCTGCCGAACGAGAATCAGATTGGAGCCGTGGTGCAAGCGCGAAAAATCATGCCGGGCGATCGCGCGCTCCATCGCCTCGCTGCACCCCGGCTTGATCCGGTCGTGTAACTCTATGAACATCATTTTCGTACGCGCCAGCCAATGATGGCAGTTGTCGTCGGCAAATAGCTCTCTCTCCGCCCCCTCGACGTCGAGCTTCAGAATATCGATGAAGCGTGCCGGGTGCGCTTCGAGCAGCTCGTTCAAGCCGACGGCCGGAAACCCCGACTCCCCCTCTCGGGCCTCTCGAACTCGAAAAGCCCACGACTTCGCATCCGGATTCTCGATGACCAGCTCCGCACTCTTCGGCCACACGCCGCATCGCATCGCCCGTACCCGCGGGAATGCGGCAATATTGCGCTCGATCAACTCGAAGTTTGCAGAATCCGGCTCGATCGCGATGATGTCGGAATTGGGGTACAACTCTGCGAAGCGCACGCTCGCATAGCCGACGTTCGCACCTGCATCGATGATCAAACGTGGTTGCCCGCCCGGGAACGGATGATCGTACCAGCGCTTGACGATTACCTCGTTGAATGCGCTCCGATCAGAGGTCCCCGTCCGCATGTAGATAGGATTCGCCATCCCCGGCACATCGATGGCGCGCACTCCCCTCTTCATCTTGGTGGTTAGATAGAGGCTGTATCCGGTCAG
>RGYP01000126.1 GCA_010031985.1 Gammaproteobacteria bacterium | reverse complement strand
GGTGCTTTTGCAGGAATTTCGCCACGGCAAGCGTGTTCTCGCAGATGCGATCCATCCGCACCGCGAGTGTTTCGATGCCTTGCAAAATGAGGAATGAATTGAAGGGCGAGATCGCCGCGCCCATGTTGCGTAGCGGGACAACGCGGGCGCGGCCGATGTAGGCCGCGGGGCCGAGCGCCTCGGTGTAGACGACGCCATGGTACGAGACGTCGGGCTCGTTGAGCCGGCGGAATCGCGCCTTGTGCTCTGCCCAAGGGAACTTGCCCGAGTCGACGAGGACACCGCCGATGCTGTTGCCGTGACCGCCGAGATACTTGGTGAGCGAGTGCACCACGATGTCGGCCCCATGATCGAACGGCCGGCAAAGATAAGGTGAAGGTACGGTGTTGTCGACGATCAGCGGTACGCCATGGCGATGTGCGATCGCAGCGATCGCACCGAAGTCGGTCACGTTGCCGAGCGGATTGCCGATCGATTCGCAGAACACCGCCTTGGTGCGTCCGTCGATGAGCTTTTCGAATTCTTCGGGTCGACGATAATCGGCGAAGCGCACCTCGATACCGAACTGCGGCAGCGTGTGTGCAAAAAGATTGTAGGTGCCACCGTAGAGTGCGCTCGAGCTCACGATGTTGTCGCCTTGCTCGGCGATGGTCATGACGGCGTAGGTCACGGCGGCGCTACCCGAGGCGAGCGCGAGCGCGCCGATGCCGCCTTCGAGCTCGACGATGCGTTTTTCGAGCACGTCGCTGGTCGGATTCATGATCCGCGTGTAGATGTTTCCCTGCACCTTGAGATCGAAGAGGTCGGCGCCGTGCTGCGCGCTGTCGAAAGCGTAGGAGGTGGTTTGGTAGATCGGCACCGCCACCGATTTGGTGGTCGGGTCTGGCGTGTAGCCGCCATGGACGGCAATGGTTTCGGGGCGCATGGGCGAGGTCTCCGATGTCGGGGGATGGCGAGGATCGATGGCGCTGCAATGCAGCATATCGGCGGCGGAGCTGCGCTTCAGCGCGCAACCGGCATGCGTCGATAACGCTCCGTTATGATGCCGGTCATCATGAGCGAATCGAATCAGGGCGAGCGACTGCAGAAGGTGCTGGCCACGCTCGGGCTCGGCTCGCGGCGCAGCATCGAAGAGTGGATTCGCGACGGCCGGGTCGCGGTGAACGGTCGGCGCGCCGAATTGGGTGTTCGGGTCGGGCCCAAAGATTTGGTCGAGGTGGACGGTCGTGCGATCGATCTTGGCGGATCGAAAGCGGCCGCGGCATCGGTCGTGCTCGGCTATCACAAACCACTCGGCGAGGTGACTACGCGCAGCGACCCGCAGGGTCGGCCCACCGTTTTCGAGCGCCTGCCCGCGCCGCCGAACGGGCGCTGGATCGTGGTGGGGCGACTCGATGTCAACACCTCGGGGCTGCTCTTGTTCACCACCGATGGTGAACTCGCGCATCGACTGATGCATCCTTCCTCGGAGGTCGAGCGCGAATATTTGGTGCGGGTCCGTTCGCTGCCGGCGGCGGCCACGCTCGACACCTTGCGACGCGGGGTCGAACTCGAGGACGGCTGGGCGAAGTTCGATCGTATCGAGGCGGTCAATGCGAGCGATGGACACGCGTGGTTTCGCGTGGTGCTACACGAAGGACGCAACCGCGAAGTGCGGCGATTGTGGAGTGCCGTGGGTCACGAGGTCAGTCGTTTGACGCGACTGCGATACGGACCGATCAGTTTGCCTGCCGATCTGCGACCGGGGCAGTCGCGTTTGTTACCGCCCGCGTTGGTCGAAGCGTTGACGCAGGCGCTTGAACGCGAGCACCGCAGCTAGCACCACCGCTCCGGCCGTCACGCCGACGGCGGCATCGAGCAGCAGGGCGAGCGCACCTGCCAGCTGCGGTAAAAACGGCAGCGAGTGGGTGAGAATGCCGCCGCCCACCAAAAACATGGCGATCATGCCGACGACACCGAGCGAGGCCAGCAATCGCGGCGCGGTCAACAGCAGCCCGCGGCCGAGGGCGCGCGCAATGCGATGACCTGCGCCGGCGCCATGCTTGTTGACGAGATGCGCACCCGCGTCATCGAGTTTGACGATCACCGCCACGAACCCATAGACGCCGATCGTCATGAGCACCGCCATCGTCACGAGGACGCCGATGCGGGTGCCGAGTGGTGCCGTCGCCACCGTGCCCAACGTGATCACGATGATCTCGGCCGAGAGGATGAAATCGGTGCGGATCGCGCCGCGAATTTTGTCGCGCTCGAACTGCACGAGATCGACGCTCGGGTCTGCGGCCGCGGCACTGAGTACCGCGTGCTCGGCTTCCTCGGTGGCGCGATCGTGCAGCAACCCGTGGCTCAGCTTTTCGCAGCCTTCGTAGCAAAGAAAAAGTCCGCCGAGCACCATCAGCGGCGTGATCAGCATCGGTACGAAATAACTGATGAGCAGGGCTGCGGGAACGAGGATCGCCTTGTTGATTGCAGAGCCCTTGGCGACCGCCCAGATGACGGGCAGTTCACGAGCGGCCTGCACGCCAGCCACTTGCTCGGCGTTGACGGCCAGGTCGTCGCCGAGCACTCCGGCGCTTTTCTTTGCCGCGACTTTGCTGAGCACCGCGACGTCGTCGAGCACGGTCGTGATGTCGTCGAGGAGCGCGAGCAAGGATCCGCCAGCCATATGGCATGATCCTGCCATGAAAACGCTGCGCCGGGTGCGCCAAGCTTTCTGGGGCCTCGTGTTCAGAGCGCTATGGCGACGCGTGCGTGACGCGGGGCAAACACCGCCACCGGCATTCAGCTTGCTGATTCGCGGCGGCACGGTCTACGACGGCACCGGCGCGCCGCCGGCCGTTGCCGACATCGGTATCGTCCGCGATCGCATCGCCGCGATCGGCGATCTCGGCTGGATGCAGGGCCGCACCGAGATCGATGCCCGCGGGTTGGCGGTCGCACCCGGATTCATCAACAGCCTGTCGTGGGCCACCGAATCGATCATCGAAGATCCGACCGCCGAGAGCGATCTGCGTCAGGGCGTGACACTCGAGGTTTTCGGCGAGGGCCTGTCGATGGGCCCACTCAATGCCGAGATGCGCCGCGAGTTGCGCCTGCGCCGTGGCGACAGTCGCTATGCGGTCGACTGGAATTCTCTGGGTGAATATCTCGAATTCCTCGAAAAGCGCGGCGTGGTGCCGAACGTGGCTTCGCTCGTGGGTGCGACCACGGTGCGCATTCACGAACTGGGTCATGCGAATCGTGCGCCGACGGCCCGTGAGCTCGTGCGTATGCAGGAGCTCGTTCGAAGTGCGATGGCCGAGGGTGCGCTCGGCGTAGGCTCGTCGCTCATCTATGCGCCGGCCGCGTTCGCGAGCCATGACGAACTGCGAGCCCTCGCGCTCGCAGCCGCCGAGTACGGCGGCGGCTACTACTCGCACCTGCGCAGTGAGTCGCGCCAGCTCTTGCCCGCGGTGGACGAAATCATAGACATCGCCCGTGCCACGCGCGCACACGCCGAGATCTGGCATTTCAAGGCGGCAGGCCGCGAAAACTGGCCGCTATTGGGCGCAGCGATCGAACGCATCGAGGCGGCGCGCAGCGAAGGGCTGGATGTCAGCGCCAACGTCTACCCTTACCTTGCGGGTGCCTCGGGTTTCGATGCGGCGATGCCGCCCTGGGTGCAGGAGGGCGGACATCGCAGTTGGCTAGAGCGCCTGCGCGACCCTGAGCTGCGGGCCCGCGTGATCAAAGAAATCGAGACGGCGCACCCGGATTGGGAAAGTCTGTATGCCGCCGCTGGCAGTGCGGATAACGTGCGACTGCTCGGGTTTCGGCACGCCGAACTGCAGCAGTACTGCGGACGTACGCTCGCCGAAGTGGCCGCGGCGCGTGGCCGGACCGCGGCCGAGACCATCGTCGATCTCGTGCTCGAGGATGACAGCCGCGTCCATGCAGCGTACTTCATGATGTCCGAGGACAATCTGCGGCGCTTGCTGAGCTTGCACTGGGTCGGGCTGTGCTCGGACGAAGAAGCGCTGGCGCCGCGCGGCGCGTTTCTGCAGCACTCGCCGCATCCGCGAGCGTACGGCGCTTTTGCTCGCTTTCTCGGTCACTACGTCCGCGACGAGCGTCTGGTCGATCTGGCCGAAGCGATCCGTCGCCTCACGAGTCTGCCGGCAACCAACTTTCGGTTGGTTGATCGCGGCGTGCTGCGCGCCGGCGCCCATGCCGATGTCGCTATCTTTGATCCTGCTGCCGTGCGTGATCTCGCGACCTACGCCCAGCCGCACCAGTTCGCTGCGGGCATGCGCCACGTGATCGTCAACGGTCAACTCGCATTGCGCGACGGATTGCCGACGGGTGCGCGTCCCGGGCGTTTCGTGCGTGGTCCCGGTCAGCGAAACTTGTCTGGGCGCAGCACTTCGACGTCGACCACCCACATCACGATCGCGTAGTGCTCGTAATATTTTTCGCGTAACCGCGCGAGCACGCGCTCGGCGAGTGGCGTGTCGCAAACGATCTCCAGCCGAATGTTGCTGCTATGTCCCCAGTGCGAGGCACGCAAACCCTGATCGCCCCGGCCGCGGGCGTCGCTGATGGTGTAGCCGCCCACGCCGAGCGTCTCGATCTCGCGCACGATGTCGCGCTCGAGATTCGATTCGGTGATCACGGTCAGCAACTTGCGGTGGCTCTGGGCTACGCCGGTCATGGGGGGTGTCCTTGGAGTTTTCTTTGAGGAGGTTCGTCGAGGTCTCGGTGGAGGGTGTTCGTGCCGACCCGCTCAGCGAACCCATAACCACTCGGCAGCCTGCCGATAGAGCGGGATGCCGAGCAAAATGTTGAACGGGAAGGTGATGGCGAGCGCTGCGGTGAGCGAGAGCGCGGGGTTGGCTTCGGGGACCGCCGAGCGCATCGCGGCGGGCGCGGCGATGTACGAGGCGCTCGCGGCGAGCGTCGCGAACAGGATCGCACCGCCGAGCGACAGCCCCATGAGCATGGCAAAGCCGAGCCCGATCATGGCGAAGGTCGGCGGGATCAGCAGGGCGAAGGCGCCCATGAAAAGCCCGTAACGACGGAATCCCCCGAGGTGATCTGCGGCGATCAAGCCCATTTCAAGCAAGAAAACGGCAAGAATTCCCTTGAATAGGTCGAAAAAGAGCGGCGCCATGGGCTGGAGTCCCTCGGCGCCTGCCGCCCAGCCGATGAACAGTCCGCCGAGCAGCAGCAGCACGCTGCGTCCGAGCAGCACTTCTCTGGCGATTTCGCCCCACGGAGAGCCTGCCTGAAGGCCGCGGGCCAGCAGGATACCGAGCACGATGGCCGGAATTTCGAGCAATACCAGCAGCAAGGGCATGGTCGGCTCGTAGCCGATCCCGGCGCTGCCGAGATAAGCGACGCCGACCGCGAAGGTGCCGATACTGACCGAACCGTAGTGCGCGGCGACTGCCGCAGCGTTGCTGCGATCCAGCCGACCGATGCCCCGGAGAATGAAAAAAGCGAGGAAAGTCAGAAGGATACCCAGCAACAGAGTGAGCATCAGATCGCCGGCCAGACCCTCGGCCGGCTGGCGGGCGAGTTCGATGCCCCCCTTCATGCCGATCGATAGCAGCAACAAAGTACTGACGAATTCGTAGATGGCGGGAGGCAGGCGCAGGTCGGCTTTCAGCACCCCCGCGGCGAGGCCCAAAGCAAAAAAGAGAACGACAGGGTCAAGGCTCATGGTCCACCCGCCTCCTTGGCGCTCGTACGCCGTTGACACCCTCCGCGCTGGAAATCAGAATAGGCGGCTCGTTTCACGCGGAGGGGTACCCAAGCGGCCAACGGGAGCAGACTGTAAAT
>RGYP01000125.1 GCA_010031985.1 Gammaproteobacteria bacterium | reverse complement strand
CGCGTGCTGCCACCGACGCGGTTCGTGACGCTCGCGCACGCCGCGGGTTTGGCCGTGCACCCGTGGACGTTTCGCAACGAAGCGCAGCATCTCGCCGCCGATTACGCCGGCGATCCGCGCGCTTGGGTTCGCCGAAGCGCGGGTCGCCATAGGGGAAGGCGGCCGTTTCGCCCGTTCGCGCATAGCCGCGACGCTGGTACCAGTCGATGAGTTCGAGGCGTTGTTCGATCACCGTCATGGTCACGCGCCGTACTTGCCATTCGGTACGAACGAAGTCTTCTGCCGCAGCGAGCAGGCGACGTCCCAAACCTTTGGCCTGCAGCGTCGGCGCGATGGTCAGCATGCCGAGATAGGCGCCATCCCCGCGCCGTTCGAGTTGCACGCAGGCGATGATTCGCCCTGCCGGCTCGTGCACGAGCATCGCCCGATCGCCGACCGCAGTCGTCCGCTCGATGAATTCTTCGAGTGCTTGCGGATCGGTGCGCTGTCCGCCCAGCAGGTCGGCTTCGGTCGTCCAACCTGCGCGGCTGCCATCGCCACGATAGGCGGAATTGACGAGTGCTGCGAGCGCCGCCGCGTCGTCGATCGACGCGACGCGCACGGCGAGTGCTCCATCCTCGACCTTCATCGAGCCTGCTGCGGCACTCATCAATCTTTGGCGATCTGGCCGCGACTCTCGGCCATCTGTGCAAGACCCATGCGTAGTTCGAGCCGCCGATTGAATTCATCGGGGCCGAAGGCCCGCTGCGCAAGCACGTTCATGGGGTCAGTGCGATAACCCACCTCGCGCACGTAATGGTCGTACTGCTGCTGGGCGAGTCGCTGATCCTGTGGCAGTGGCGCGCGATCGGCTTCGTCCAGCCAGCCGAACCAGCGATCGACGAATTCCTCGAGGTAGCTTTCGCAGGCGGCGATGTTCGCTTCGTTGAGATCGCCCATCACGCTGGTGCATACGGGCGACATCAGGCCGCGCAGATAAGTGCCGTGGCTCCAGTTCCAGGTGAAGTTCGAAAGACCCCGAAAGCGGATGGCACTGGCGTTGGCGGGTTCGTAATACTGGTTGACGTAGTCGAGATGGGTGCGCAGATCGACTCGTGGGGTGTAGTCCGCATAAAAGAAAAGCTTCGGCACGGTACCGAAGATGATCACGAGATGCGGCACGCGGTTTTGCTGCGACAAAAACACCGTGGCGTTCATGTCCAGCAAGCTCGCCTTGCGATTGCCCAGCCACGAGTGCACCAGCCACTCGACGCGCGGACCGCTCCAGGCGTTGAACGAACCCTCCATCGATTGATCGAGAGAGGTGAAATATTCGTGTCCCGCGGTTGCCGGATGCTTGGTCACCGCGAAGCGTCGTTTGACGCGATCGACGATCCCGGAGTGAATGCCCCAGCAGCGCTCCCAGGCGCGACTGACGTCCACGTTCGGCTGCTCGGCCAGGAATTCCGTGATGGTTTTGATGTCGAGCTTCGTGCCCGACGCGGCGGTGTTGTTCGACATGTGGTGAGGACCCCCTATACCCGACGCCCAAGTTAGCCGCTCATCGGGGGGTTCTGCTAGCCTCGAGCGCATGGATGTCCAACGCCGCAAGTTCATCGCCGCTGCCGGTGCCGCCGCCGCCATGCCTTTGTTGCCTGCTTGTTCGCGTGGTGGTGACGATCAGCGTCCCGCGGGCGTGCCCGTCGGGCCCTTCGGCTCGAGCAGCACGGCCGAAGAGGTGACCGCGGGGCTCGATCTCAGTGGCAAGACGGCGCTCGTCACCGGCGCCACCTCCGGGCTCGGGCTCGAAACCCTGCGCGTGCTCGCGTTGCGTGGCGCCCATGTGATCGCCACCGGCCGTACGCTCGACAAAGCGCAGCAGGCTTGCGCGAGCGTGACCGGGCGCACGACACCCATCGCACTCGAGCTCGAGCGCTGGGACAGCGTGGTCGCCGCCACCAACCTCGTCAAGGCGCTCGGCATGCCGATCGACATGCTGATCTGCAACGCCGGCATCATGGCCTTGCCGAAGCTCGAGCAGGTGTACGGCATCGAAAAGCATTTCGTCGTCAACCACCTCGGCCATTTCATCTTGACCAATCGTCTGTTGCCGCAAGTGCAGGCGGCTGCACAGGGTCGTGTGGTCGTCGTGTCGAGTCTCGGTTACCAGTGGGCACCGCCTGCCGGCATCGAGTTCGACAACCTCTCGGGCGAGCGAGGCTACGAACCCAACAAAATGTATGGTCAATCCAAACTCGCCAACGGCTTGTTCTCGCTGGAGCTTGCGCGTCGCCTGCGCACTTCGGGTTCGACCGCAACCTCCAATTCCGTGCATCCCGGCATCATCCTCACCAACCTCGGCCGTCACTTCGACGAGTGGAAGCGCACGGTCAGCAAGCTCATCGGTTGGACGTTCATGAAGAGCATCCCCGCAGGCGCGGCGACGACCTGCTACGTGGCCACGGCACCGGCGCTCGGCGGCGTGAGCGGACACTACTTCGAGAACTGCAATCCCGTGGTGCCGATGACGGGCAAGCACATGGACGATCTCGCCCTGGCGCAGAGGCTGTGGCAGAAATCCGAAGAAATCGTTGCGGAGTATCTCGCATGAAACAGCATCTCTTCTCGAGCTTGGCGGCAGCCACGCTGCTTTGCATGCTGCCGCTGACGGCGGCTCATGCGCAGGACGTTTCGGCCACTGCTGCGCGCGCTCAGTCCTTGTACTTCGCCGGCAACTCGGCCGAACTCGCCAAGCTCGCCACGAGCACGACGGCGTGGAGCAAGTCGCAAAATCCCCGCGAGCTCTATGCGCATGCCTACGTGCAGTTTCGGGTGCTGCAACTCGCGATCGGCGGCAAACGCGAAGCCGAGGCCGAAAAGTCCGGTGAGGCCTGCATCGGAGCGCTCGATGCCGCGGTCAAGCGCGACCCGAAGTTTGCCGAAGCCTTCGCGCTGCAGTCGGTCTGCTACGGCTATCTCGCCAATCTCGGTGGCATGGGCGCCATCCGCAACGGCTCCCGCAGCGGTAAGAGCATGGCGGCAGCGCTCGCCCTCGATGCGCGCAGCCCGCGCATTTTATTGGTCGACGGATTCGGTGTTTATTTCAGACCGAAATTCGTCGGCGGCGACAAAGCCAAGGGGTGTGCGCGCTTCCGTGAGGCGGCAGCGGGTTTCGATGCGGCAGGTGCTGCCGGCCTGCCCGGTCAGGGCGGTATCGATTGGGGCGCCGCCGAAGCGCACTATTGGGCAGGGCGCTGCGCGCGCGATGCAGGCGATGCCGCCAACGCCCGCAAATTCTTCGAGCGAGCCCTCGCGATCGCACCCGATTTTCTGGCTGCCAGCAAGGCTCTAGGTCGCTAGAAGACGCCGGCTGCGAGCCCTGCGGCAAGCGTCGCGCCAAGCTCGCGGCAGCGCGCGAGTGCAGCGACATCCGGCTCGCCGACCACGATTACGGGTTCGGCGATGCTCCGCCATCGATATCCGGCGACGATACGCTCCACGCCGTTGCGTGTGCCGAGCCCATCGTTACCTGCGCTGACGAACAATCCCCAGGGTAAGCCCGTCGTGCGATTTTCGCAGGGATAGAAGGTACGATCGAAGAAATCTTTGAGTGCACCCGACATGTAGCCGAAATGCTCCGGCGTTCCGAGCAGCACCCCCTCTGCCCAAAGCAGATCATCGGGGCCTGCATCGAGCGCGCGCAGCGCACGAATGTCCATTCCGGCATCGAGTTCGGCCGCCGCCTGCAGCGCACCCTCGGTGACCGCGACCCGCAGTTTCTCGGTGCGGCCGCCCGCATTGCCGCCGTATACGACTAGTAGACGCTTTTTCATGTCGCGTCGCGGCCTCGCTTCGCCGCTGGTTCGTTGCCGTGCTGTCGATCGAATGCAAAGGTAATGGCGATGGCGATCAGACTGCCGAGCCCGGCGAGCCCCATGTCCCGCTGCGCGTCCCACTCGTCTCCCTGGGTTCCGAGGAAGGCGGCGCCGACGTCGCCTCCGAAGACGATCGCGGAGGCCCACTCGAGCAGTTCGTAGATGGCAGAGGTCGACATGATGAAATCTAGCGGCAGTACGTAGCTCCAGAATCCGCGTACTTTCGCATGAAGCATGATCATTTCGCGAATCGGCGGAAAAATCAGCAAGCCGTAGGCGAGGTGCACGACCCGGTCGTAGTGGTTTCGAGTGAAGCCGAGCAGGCCGTTCAACGATCGGCCGCTCAGATCGCGAAAGAGCTCGTCATAGGGCACTAACGAATAAGTGAAATGCGCGCCGATCGCATGCAAAGAAAAAAACAGGAATAGCGAGACGCAGGAGCTCAGCGACAGCGGCTGCACCCGCCAGGTGGCGAAAAGGATCGCGGACGCCGGTACCAGCAAGGCGTTTTCGAGCAGCCACGTACCGCGATCCAGCGGCTCGATGGCGAGCAGCAACCACAAGACGGCGAAGCTGCACGTCAATGAAATCAGCACGGTGCGTCGTGGCGCAGATTCGGAGGTCATGCCCCGGACAGTAGCGCTTGGTGTCAACGGGTTCGGTTCGCCAGCGGACATCCGGAAACGAACGCACCGTGGCCGACCCTGGCGGAAGTCGCTCCCTAGTCTGTTGCGACTCGAGAGGGACCCCTATCCTTGAGTCATGTCGGGATGCATCCGGAGTTGGGGACTGATTTTTGTCTGCGGGCTGATGTTCGCGGCGCAGGTCGAGGGCGCCGAGCCGTCGACATTCGTGCCGAAGTCGGTCGTGGTCCCCAAAATATCGAACCGCATCGAACTCGACGGCCGACTCGACGACGCCGAGTGGCAGGATGCGGTGAAGATCACCGACTTCCAGCAGTTCTCACCGGGCAACGGCGAGCCGCCCTCGGAGCCGACCGAGTTTCTGCTCGCGCTCGACGACGACAACCTCTACGTGGCGGTTCGTTTCACCGATTCCGACCCAGCGGGTATCAAGCGCTCGCAGCTCGTGCAAGGGCAGGGCGTCTTCAACGACGACTACGCGCAAATCTTGCTCGATACGTTCAACGATCGACGCACGGGCTACATCTTTTACGTCAATCCCAACGGTGTGCAACGCGATGGCCTGCTGCTCGGCGGCCAGTCGTACAACATGGACTGGGATGGCATTTGGCAAGCCGCTTCTTCTGTCAATGATTCAGGCTGGCAGGCCGAGATCGCCATTCCATTCAAGACGCTGTCCTTCGATCGCAACGCCGACACCTGGGGAATCAACCTCATCCGCTCCATACGCCGCAAGCGTGAGGAAGTCGCCTGGTCGCAGCGCGATCGACGCATCACGCTCGATGTGAGCGGCGAGCTTCGCGGCATGAAGGGTCGTGAGCAGGGCCTGGGTCTCGATCTCGTGCCGTCGGCTTCCCTCAGTGAACGCGAGAACTTCGCCGCGCAGGGCTCGAGCGTGATCGCCAAGCCCTCGCTCGATGCTTTCTGGCGCATCACGCCCTCGCTCGTCGGCGCACTCACGCTCAATACCGACTTCTCGGCGACCGACGTCGACGATCGTCAGGTCAATCTCACGCGGTTTTCGCTGTTTTTTCCGGAGAAGCGGGATTTCTTCCTCGAGGACAGCGAAATCTTCGAGTTCGGCGGTTTGACGCAGAATGGGCGACCGTTTTTTTCGCGAACCATCGGGCTCTCGGCAAACGGCCAACCCATTGATCTGGAGGCGGGCGCCCGACTCACCGGCAAGATAGGGCGAAATTCTTTGGGCATGCTTGCCGTAAGACAAGAATCGGCGGATGGTTTCGCTGCCGAGAATGTCTTCGTGGCTCGCGGTTATCGCAGTTTCGGCGAGCAGTCGACGATCGGCGGCATCATTACCTCCGGCGATCC
>RGYP01000124.1 GCA_010031985.1 Gammaproteobacteria bacterium | reverse complement strand
TACGTCGTGAACCACGGGGTTCGAGAATCCATCGAAATTTTCGAGGTCATCGACGATGGGCGTACGGTTGCCCTCGAACCGCGCGGCTGCGTGCTCGCGGCACTACGCGGCCAAAGAATTCGCGGTTCGCCGCGACCGCTGCCCGCGGGGTCGGGGTAATAGGCGACCAGCCGACCCTGTCGGGACTCGAGCCCGCCCCGCCCCATCTCGCTGATGATGAGCGCCGTGCCCGCGGGACTGACTGCGAAGTCCTCGGGATTTTCGAAGCGGCAATCGGGCGTGAGTCCGTTGGCCGCGCGACAATCGAGGATCTCGGCCGTGGTGCAGCCGGCCAGCGCCATCGCGGCGAGCATCAGCAAAGCGAGGGTACGCATCATGCGGGTTGATAGACCTCGATCGGAAATCCATCGGGCGTCGCAAGGATCATGGAGTGAACGACGCCGAGCCCCGGTGTCTCGATGAGCAGGGGCTCGCGCCGTACCGTCGCGCCTTGTCGCAGGGCGCGCTCGCGTACCAGCGTCACGTCCGCCGTCGGAAACGACCAAAGTCCGATCCCGCGATTCTGCAGTCCGAGCCCCTGCGGCTCGCGCACGGGCTATCTGGTCGTCATGCAGCTCAAAGAAAACGCCCTGCGCGCGCCGGGCGCGAACCACTGCTGAAAATGCACGCGCGTGCCCTGCGGCAGGCGCATGCCGCCGTTCGGCCCCTCGCTCTCGAAGGTGAACTCGCGTCGCAGCTCGAGGCCGAGCACCTCATCGAAGAATTGGCCTGCGCTCGCGGCATCGGCCACGAGTGCACTCGAGTAACTCGGGCCGCCGATGTCGAGCGCGGGGTCGATCGGCCCGACGGGCTGCAGATGCGCCCGATCGACACCGAGCACCATGACCTCGTCGGGCGCCACCCAATGGGTCTCGCCGATGTCGTAGGTCGTGCCATCGGCGCGGGGGAACGACATAACCGTCACCCCAGCTCTCGCCTCGAAGCCGAGCGCCTCGACGATCGCGTGGCGTCGATAAAGATCGCGCACCGGGAAACCGAAACCGAGCGCGCCGTCGAAACGACTGTCGAGAGCAGGTCGCGAAACAGGGCGATCGGGGGCCACCATCACGACCCGCAGGCACAGGGCCTCGGGTACTTCGGGTCTCGTAAAGACGAGTATCTCGAGCGGCCCGGTGCCCGCCACGCCCCAGTGTTCGCGCAACGCAGCGGCTGCGACCCCGTCGAGGATCGAGTGCGTCGGCGTGAGACCGAGTGCGCCCTGATAAAAACGCCGAATCGCCTGCGGATCGGTAGCAGCGACGGTGATCGCTGCGAGCGGTCCGCACACGACAGCTCGACCATCGTCTCGCGGCATCATCGGATCGGTTGCCATGGCAGAAAACTATCACGAGCGGCGGTGCCAACGTCGACCGCCGAGCGGCTACACTTGCACCTCATGTCGGATCGTCGCGAATTCTTTTATCGGTTTCGCGCCGGTGATTTCACGAGTCCGATCGGCCGAACCTGGACTGCCGCTGCGCTCGGTCAAAATATCGCGCGGCTGCGCATTGGCGTGGCGAGTTGCCAGCACTACGAGCAGGGTTATTACCACGCCTACCAGCACATGCTCGAGCGCGGCACCGATCTCATCCTGCATCTCGGCGATTACATCTACGAGGGCAACACGGGCGACCCGGTTCGCCAGCACGATCGTGGCGAGTGCCGCAGTCTCGCCGAGTACCGACGTCGCTACGCCTGGTATCGCACCGACCCGCTGCTGCGCGCCGCGCATGCCGCGTGTCCGTGGCTCGTCACCCACGACGATCACGAGGTCGACAACGACTACGCAGGCGCCCAATCCGAAAACCCGCGCGAGCAAGCGGATTTTTTGGCGCGTCGGGCGGCAGCCTATCGCGCCTACTGGGAACATATGCCACTGCCGCGCTCGGCGCTGCCGCGCGGCCCGGACATGCAGCTTTACATGTCGCGCGCGCTCGGCGATCTGGTTGCCGTGCACATGCTCGATGAGCGCCAATATCGCTCGCCGCAGGCTTGCCCCGCACCACCACGGCTCGGCGGTTCGCGCGTATTCGTCGACACCTGCCCCAACTGGAACGACCCGTCGCGCACCATGCTCGGTGCCACGCAAGAGAACTGGGTCGACGCGCAGCTGCGTGCCTCGAAGGCACGCTGGAACCTCGTTGCACAGGGCGTGGTGATGACGCTGATCGATGAAGACCCGGGGCCGCGCCAGCAGCACTGGAGCGACAGCTGGGCAGGATATCCGGCGGCGCGTCAAAGATTGTTGCAGTCGGTGGCGAACAGCGGCTGCGCCAATCCGGTACTGCTCGGCGGGGACATCCACGCCTTCATCGCCGCCGATCAGCGGCTCGTGCCGAACGACCCCTCATCGCCCATCATCGGCAGCGAGTTCGTCACCACCTCCATCAGTTCGGGACCGCCGCCGCAAAAGGTGATCGACGCTTACAACCGCGGCGATTCGACCGACGTTTTCTTTGCCGATGGCAGTCACCGAGGTTACCTTCACCTGACCGTGACGCCGACCCGACTCGAGGCCGACCTCGTGGGCTACGACTCGGTGCGCGAGAAACAGGCCGTCGCGCGCTCGCTCGCGCGCTTCACGCTCGAGGATGGGCAGCGGGGCTTGCGCAAGGGTTGATCGAGAGGCGGCGACTGCGCGCCCGCATGCCTGCTAACGCAGGTAATCCACCACGACCCGTACCCAGTTCTGCGGCTGCTCGTCGACGATGTCGTGCGAGCCGCCTTCGAGCTCGGCATAGGCGAAGAAATCGGCGCGCAGCGCATGCGCACGGCGCGTCGACTCGTAGAGATCTTCCCCTGTATTGGTGAACATGAGCGTCGGCACCGTGATCTTGCGCAACACCGCCTCGAGATCGGCGGAGATCACGAGTGGAAACGCCTTCCAATTGCTCTCGCCCCGATGCAAGGCCTCGACCGTGTAGCGATGCATCAGCCGAATGTCGGTCCAGCCCGGCGTCGAGCGCAGCCGGTTCTGCCAGGCGGTAAGCAGATGCGTGCCATCGGCCTTCGGTTCCTTCGGCCCGAAATAGAACGTCGCAAAATGATCGCGCTCGGCTTTGCCGAGCAACGGAAAACCATTGAGCACGAGCTTCTTGACCGCTGCCGGATGCGCCGCCGCAAAGACGGATGCGAGCACGGCGCCGGTGTGATGGCCGACGATCGCGGCGCTGCGCCAACCCATCGCCGCAAAGCCTGCCGAAATGATGCTCGCGAAATCCTCGAGCGTCGCACCCTCGGGAGCGACGTCCGACATGCCGAAGCCCGGCATGTCGGTGGCGAGCACATCGAAACCCGACGCGGCGAGCGCGGGCATCACAGCCTCGAATTGCGTCGACGACAAGGGCGACTGGTGCATCAGTAGCAGCGGCTCGCCGCCCTCGATGCGACACCGACGATAATGAACCTGACCCGTGGGACCGTCGAAATAGCCGCGACGGATCGGCGTTGAGGCGTTGCTCATCGTGCCCCCGAGTGTATCGCCGCGCAGGGCCCATTTGCGCCTAAAATCCACGCTGGCTTCCCCCGTGTGAACATGAGCAAAGACCTCTCCAAACCGACACCGATGACCCGCGTGGTCGTCGCCGCCTCCACCGGCACGGTGTTCGAGTACTACGACTTTTTCCTCTACGGCAGCTTGGTGACGTTTTTCGGCGTGCTGTTTTTTCCGCCGGGCAACGAAACGGCAGCGCTGCTCGCGAGCCTCGCCGCCTTCGGTGCGGGCTTCGCGGTACGCCCCATCGGCGCCCTCGTCTTCGGGCGACTCGGTGATCGCGTCGGTCGCAAGCAAACCTTTCTGATCACCATCGTGCTGATGGGGCTCGCCACGGCGCTGGTCGGGCTCATACCCACCTTCGAGGTGATAGGTTGGTGGGCACCGGCCTTGCTCGTCACGCTACGCCTCATCCAGGGACTCGCACTCGGTGGCGAATTCGGTGGCGCTGCGATCTACATCGCCGAGCACAGCGACAGCAGGCGACGCGGATTTTTCACGAGCTGGATCCAGACCACGGGCACGCTCGGGCTCGTGCTCTCGCTGCTCGTCATCATCGGCTGTCGCTTTGCCGTGGGCGAAGAGGCGTTTCGTGAATGGGGCTGGCGCATTCCGTTTCTGGTGTCGGTGCTGCTGCTCGGCCTTTCGGTCTACATCCGCCTGCAACTCACGGAATCGCCGCTGTTCGTGCAGCTCAAGCGTGACGGTGGGCTCGCCAAGGCACCGGTGCGCGAAACCCTGTTCGCCGCCGAGCATCGTCGGCGCATGGCCGCAGCGCTCGTGGTCGCGGCCGCGATGGCGCTCAGCTGGTACACGGCACAGTTTTATTCTTTGGTCTTTCTGCAGACCGCACTACTCATTGATAGCGCGACCGCATCGACCCTGATCGTCGCCGCCCTCGTGATCGGCATGCTGGTGTTCGTCGGCGCGGGCGCACTCGCCGACCGCATCGGCCGCCGTCCCGTCATGCTAGCCGGCATGCTGCTCTCGGCGCTCAGTATCATGCCCGCCTACAGTGGCTTGCTGGCCGTAGGCAATCCGTCACTCGCCGCGGCACAGCGCGCTGCGCCGGTCACCGTGTATGCGGCACCGACGGCCTTCGACCCGTTCGCGAGCGCTGCCGAACTCGACGAGGCCACGCGAGCGCGTGATTTTCTCGCCAAGCGCGGTATCTCCTATCGCAACGCACCCGCGGTAGCGGGCGAGCCTCTCTTCATCGTCGTCGCCGACTCGCGCCTCACGAGTTTTGATCGTGACGCCCTGCAAGACGCGCTCGCGACCGCGGGCTATCCGCAACGCTCGGCCGTGGTGCCGATCGCGGGCGTAAAGGACATCGACCTCACGCATCTCAAGCTCGTCGGCCTGATTTTTTTGATGATCGTCGGTGCGGGTCTCACCTGCGGCCCGGGCGCGGGCTGGCTTGCCGAGATTTTCCCGACGCGTATCCGCTACACCGCACTCTCGGTGCCCTATCACCTCACGAGCGCCTGGTTCGGCGGCTTCATGCCGCTCACTGCGGCGTGGCTCGTCGCCCGCTCGGGCGACGTGCTCGCGGGTCTTTGGTATCCGGTCACGGTGATGGCGAGCGCCTTCGTGCTCGCACTCTGGCTGGTACCCGAGACGCGGGATCGAGAACTGTGAGCCGCAACCTGCAATGGGTGCTTGCTGCACGCCCCGAAGGCGCCGTGCGCGCGAGCGACTTTCGGCTGATCGAGTCGCCGTTGCGCGCACTCGTCGACGGCGAGTTTCGTATCGAGGTGATGTATCTCGGCGTCGCTGCCGTGATGCGCGGCTATATGCTCAACAGCGAAAAATTCGAGCGCCCGCTCGAACTCGGGGACGTGATGCACGGCCGCGGCGTGGGTCGTATCGTCGAGTCGCGCAACCCGGCGTGGCCGGTCGGCGATATCGTCCACGGCAAAATGGGCTGGCAGCAATACGCCATCGCCGATGGCTCAGCGTATTTTTTGATGTACAAGGTCAAGCAAAGAATCGCGCCGGTCTCGACAGCGCTCGGCGTGCTCGGCTTGACCGGCTTTACCTCCTATCTCGGGCTGGTCGACATCGGTGCCGTCAAAGCGGGCGATCGGGTTCTGGTGTCGGGCGCCGCGGGTGGAGTCGGCTCGAACGTCGGGCAGATCGCCCGAAACCTCGGCGCTGACCCCATCGGCATTGCAGGTAGCGCCGCCAAGTGCGAACTGCTCACGAACCGACTTGGCTATCGCGCGGCGATCAACTATCGCGAAGAGCGGGTCGACGAGCGTATCGGTGCGCTGCTACCAGAAGGCCTCGATGTGTTCTTCGACAACGTGGGCGGCGAGA
>RGYP01000123.1 GCA_010031985.1 Gammaproteobacteria bacterium | reverse complement strand
CTGCAGCCAATCCGCATTGGTGAAATCCGGAAACACCTGCGCATTGGCGCTGCGCGCATCGTCCGCCGCCTCTTGCCAGCTGGTCGCCGCGCGCGCCTTGCCCGCGGAAGTGGCGATGCGCAGCATCCCGGCCATCTCGAGTTCGGGGCCGATGTCGTTGAGCACTAATCCCGTCACGCGCTCGCGGTGTTCGCTCGCCAGAAACATGCCGACGAAGCCACCGAGCGAGGTGCCGATGACGACGACGCGCGGCAACGCCACGGCATCGAGTACGGCGAGGACGTCGCGGACGTAAACGTCGAGCCGATAGTTTCGCCACTCGGGATCGTGATCGGACAAGCCGCGACCACGAAGATCGAGCGCGATCACTCGACGACCGAGAAATCTCGATAGATGCGGTGCCAAGCGCTCGAAATCGCGACAGTTGCGCGTGAGCCCCGGCAGACAGAGCACGGGTGTCGGATCCGCCTCACCCGCGTAGTCGCGCCAGTGCAGACGCAAGCCTGCGCTCACCTCGAGATAGCGATCGACGAACTCGGCGGTCACTGCAGCGTCGTCACTTGGCGAACAGACGCGTCGGATCGCGGAACGCCTTGAACTCGAGGGCATTACCCGAAAGGTCGTACAGGAAGAAGGTCGCCTGCTCACCCACCTCGCCCGCGAAGCGTATGCCGGGTTCGATCACGAACGCCGTACCCGCATCACGCAGACGCGTAGCGAGTGTCTGCCACTGCTGCCAATCGAGCACGACGCCGAAATGGGGAACCGGCACGTCTTTGCCATCGACCTTGTTGGTATGTGCCGGCGCATCGAAAGCCTTGCGAGCCGGATCGACGTGCGCAACCAGCTGATGGCCAAAGAAATCGAAGTCGACCCACTCGTGGGCTGAACGTCCCTCGGGGCAGCCGAACAGCTCGCCATAAAATTTGCGCGCCGAAGGCAGGTCGTGCACGGGGATGGCCAGATGGAACGGTGCGAGCATGATCGAGATCACCTTTTTTTGCGGGAACGCACGAGACGCGGCAGGAGCTTCTGAAAATATTGCGGCATCAAGCGCTTCAGCCGCCAGTAGGTCCGATATGGCCGTGGGTAAATGAAATAGCCGTTGCCACGACCCGCTGCCGCCAACATCTGCTCGGCAACCTCTTCCGCCGAGACCCCCGAATCTTCGATCAAACGCCCGGCAGCCTGCAGCGTCTTCTCGTCGCCGCGAGCCGACTCGATCAGGCGCGTCCGAAAAAATCCGGGCATGGCGACCATCACCTGTACGCCGTAGTCGGTGTATTCCTGCATCAGCGACTCGCTGAACGCCACCACCGCCGCCTTGGATGCGTTGTAGGCAGACATGCTGGCGCTGGTGGTCACGGCCGCGATGCTCGCGATGTTGATGATCACGCCACCCTTGCCGCGCGCCATGTGCCTGATCAACGGGCGGCAGCTATTGGCAACGCCGTGCATGTTGATGTCGAAGATCCACTGCCACTCTTCGGCACTGCTGTTGTGAAAAGCGCCTGCCAACGCGACTCCCGCACAATTGATCGCCAGGTCGATGCCACCCAAGGTGGCCACGGCCGAGTCGACGAGCTGCGCCATGGCTGCAGCATCGCGCACATCGCAAGCGATCGCAGCGACGCGTGCACCATCACGCGCGAAACTGCTCGCCACCAGATCGAGTCGCGAGGCATCGACATCGGTGAGCACCAAATGCCAGCCCTCGCGGGCAAGGATTTCGGCGCAGGCTAGCCCCAAGCCACTCGCGGCACCGGTGATGAATGCGCGTCGTCCGGCGAGGCGTTGCGAAAGATTGGTGGCGGCGGAAGTCACAACCCAAGCGTACTACGTCGGCGATCTCGTTCGCAGGCTCGCGCGCAAAGTTTCGGCTTGTGCCTGGATGGCCTTGCGCTCCGCCGCGGAAAGCCGTTCTAGATTGCGCAGCTGCAGCCCCATGCGCGGATTGGCGCGCAGGGTAAGCTCGTGACGTCGCAAGAAATCCCAGTAAAGCGTCGTGAAGGGACAAGCTTTGTCACCGACCGCCTTGGTCGGGTCGTAGCGACAACTTCCGCAATAGTTACTCATCCGCTCGATGTACCGGCCGGTGGCCACGTAAGGCTTGGAGGCCATCACACCGCCATCGGCGTACTGCGACATACCGAGCGTATTCGGCAGCTCCACCCACTCGACCGCGTCGACGTAGACCGCGAGATACCAACGATGCACTTCGCGCGGATCGACGCCGAGCATCAGACAAAATAACCCCGTGACCATCAGTCTTTGAATGTGATGGGCGTAACCGTAGCGCAAGGTTTGACCCACGCAGTCGGCAAGGCAGCGCATCGGTGTCTCGCCGGTCCAGAAAAATGCCGGCAAGGGTTCGCTGGCGCCGAGTGCGTTGCGTTCCAGATAGCCCGGCATGTGCAGCCAATACACGCCGCGCACGTATTCGCGCCAACCAAGAACTTGGCGAATGAATCCCTCAACCGCGGCCAGCGGTGCTCGTCCGGCACGGTACTCGCGCTCGGCGGCCCGGACGACCTCGAGGGGGCGCAGCAACTTCAAGTTCATGGCTGCAGCGATGCGGGAGTGGAATAGCCAAGGCTCACCGCTCCACATCGCATCTTGATGGTCACCGAAAGCGGCGAGTCTGTGCTCGATGAAATCGGTCAGGGCTGCAAGGGCCTGCTTGCGCGTCACGGGCCAGTCGAAATCGGCGAGCGCGCCAGGATGATCGGCAAACTCTGCGTTCACTTCGGCAATCACTTGGCGCGTGAGGGCATCCGGACGAAAAGCTCGTGGTGCGGGCATCGTCAGTTTGGAGGGCCCGTCGCGACCGAAGCTCTTGCGGTTCAGGGCGTCGTAGTTCCATTCGCCGCCCTCGGGCTCGCCCGCTGCATCGAGCAAAACGCCGTGCGCACGACGCATCTCGCGATAGAAAAACTCCATTCGCAGCTGCTTGCGACCCTTGGCGTGCCTGGCGAAGGTCTCGTGTGAACAAAGAAAATGTCGATCTGCACGCAACTCGACCGTCGATCCGAGTTCACGGATCGCCTCGCGCAAGTGCCACTCACCAGGTTCGACGACGACCACGCGCGCCGGCGCCAAGCGCTCGATGTCGACGCGCAGTGCGGCGGCCAGCGACGGGCAACGGGCATCGAGCGAGCGATAGATCAGGCGCAGGCCTTCGGCCTGCAATTCGTCGCGAAAGTGCCGCATGGCCGCAAGAAACATCGCAATTCGCGGCCGACTTACCGGTACTCGCGTCGACTCCTCGCGCGCTTCACACATCCAGACGACGTCGCGACGCAGGTCAATGCCGTCGAACGCTGCGGAGTCGCGATCGAGTTGGTCGCCGAGCACGACGATGAGATGCCTGACCGGCATGATTTTGGAAATGTCGTCATCCATGACGCCGGTGATCATAGACCGGTCGCCGGGGTAAGGGGATGCTTTACTCACCCATGGGGCCGTGTCAGTTTGCTCCGCGAGCTCAGGAGGAAACATCCATGCCGCCTTTTTCACGCCGCGATTTTCTTTCGAGCAGCGCCGGCTTGTCGGCCGCTGCTTTGGCCGCCGCCGACCTGCGGATCGCCGCTGCACAGCCCGCCCCGGCACCCGCTGCGGGGCGACCTATTACAAGGCGCTCGCTCGCGTCGAAGAATTTTTGAGGCGTGGTCAGGGCGGTGCCTTTCCGACCGCCGCATTCACCGAGGTCGCGCGCGATGCAGCGCCCTGCAAACAGGTGGTGCTGAATGGCGATGCCATCGATCTGCGGCAGTTCGCCTTCATTCAGTCGAATCCCGCAGACTCGACGCGCTACGTGAATACGGGTTCGGTGTTCACCCACGATCAGGAACTCGGCAAAAATTTCGGCACCTATCGCTGCGAGATCAAAGGCCCACGGCTCCTCGGAGTGAACCCCGAAGAAGGTCAAGGCGCCTGGCAAGCATTCATGAAAGCACGCGAGCGCGGCGAGAAGTCGGTCAAGGTATCGATCGCGCTCGGCCAAGACCCCGTGACCTGGGTGGTCTCGAGCTCAAAACTCAATCGCGCCAAGGCCGATGAGCTCGAGGTGGTTTCAGCGATCCGCGGCAAACCGCTGAAAGTCGTCCGCTCCGAAACCAACGACCACTTGGTACCAGCCAACTCCGAAATGATCATCGAAGGTGAAGTACCGCTCGACCAACCCATGCTGCCCGAAGGTCCCTTCGGCGAAATGTACGGCTACATGGGCGCAAAGAAATCGGCGAATTTCTGGATGAACGTGACGACGGTCACGCATCGTCGCAATCCGTGGATCGTCAACCAGTTCACCGGTGTCACTCGTGGCTTTCCGACGGCGCCGCTCGAGCAGATCGCGCTCGCCAGCCTGAAGCGCTTCATGCCGAACGTGAAGATGCTGCATACGCCGGTCGAGGCGACCGGTTTGTGCTTCGTCAGCTTCAAGAAGCAGAAGCCCGGTGAGGCACTCGAAATCGGCAAGCGGATCGCGCAGATCGTCGGTATCGCCAAGATAATCGTCATGGTCGACGACGATGTCGAAGTGCTCGATCGCACGCAGGTCATGCATGCGCTCGGCGCACGCTGGCAACCGCAGCCCGCCACCGCCATCATTCCGGAAATGCGCGGCATGGCACTCGACCCTTCACTGACCAAGCGGCCGATGACGTCCAAAATCGTGATCGATGCGACTCGACAGTTGCCGGACGAAGGCGGACCCAAGAACTATCAGGCCTTGAACCGTACCGAACTCGAGCGTCTCGCCCCTGAAGCCTTCGAAAAAGTGGCAGCGCGCTGGGGCAAATGGGTCGGCAAGTATCGCCCGCCGGGCGTCTGAGCGTGCTGCAACTCGAAACACCGCGTCTGCGGTTGCGCGAATTCGCGGAGGATGATGCAGCCTTCGTCCTGCGGCTTCTCAACGAGCCCTCGTTCATCGAATTCATTGGTGATCGTGGCGTGCGCAATCTGGACGATGCACGGCGTTATCTGCGCGAAGGACCGATGGCGAGCTATCGCGCGCACGGGCATGGGCTGTTGCGCGTCAGCCTGAAGATGGACGACACGCCGATCGGCATGTGCGGTCTCGTGAAGCGCGACACCCTGCCCGAACCGGATATCGGCTTCGCTCTGCTGCCCGAGCACTGGGACCGGGGCTACGTCACGGAAGCGGCTCTGGCAGCCATGAGGCACGGCGAGCAGGTGCTCGGCCTCGGTACCATCCTCGGCATCACTTCGCCACACAACGTGCGCTCGATCGCGGTTCTCGGCAAGCTCGGCCTGCGCTTCGTCGAAGAAAAGTCGCTCGGCGACAAACCTCAGCTGCTCAAGATATTCGCGCTCGCGCTAAAATAGGCGCATGTCGCATCCAAACCGCTACCCCTCGGCCTCCATCTTCATGCACTGGCTGATGCTGATCCTGCTCGCCGGTGTCTACGCCATGATCGAACTGCACGACGAGTTTCCCGACGGCAGTCCGACCTACGAACTCCTCGAGACTTGGCACTACATGTTGGGCTTGACGGTGTTCTTGCTGGTGGGCGTTCGCCTGGTGCTGCGTTCGGGTTACACGGCACCGCCCATCGAACCCCTGCCGCCGGCATGGCAGCGTGGCCTGTCGCGTCTCGTTCATGGTCTGCTGTACGCCCTGATGATCGGCATGCCGATCGGCGGCTGGCTGATGCTGAGCGCCAAAGGCGAGGCGATTCCTTTCTACGGGCTGACCCTGCCGGCGCTGGTGTCGCCCAACGAAGAGCTCGCCGAACTCATCGAAGAAATCCACGAGACCATCGGCGTGGCAGGCTACTACCTGATCGCCCTGCACGCACTGGCCGCGCTCCTGCACCACTATCTGATCCGCGACAACACGCTGCAGCGCATGCTGCCTTGGGGCCATCGAAACTCATGATCGAAAAAGCCATCGAA
>RGYP01000122.1 GCA_010031985.1 Gammaproteobacteria bacterium | reverse complement strand
CCGTCGTCGAGCACCTGCTGATGGTGCTACCGCTGCCGGCCGAGTCGCTGTGGCGCTGGAGTCTCGCCAATCGTCGGGCCGCGCCATGAACGCCGTCGTTGCCCGCGCAGGAGTCGGATCACCATGAGATCACCCGTCAAGCACAGCCTGCTCGAGAGCATCGACGATCCGGCCACGCTGCGCGCCTTGCCGCGCAGCGGACTGAAGCCACTCGCAGACGAACTGCGCGACTTTCTGCTGCAGTCGGTGTCGGCGAGCGGCGGCCATCTGGCTTCGGGTCTCGGTACGGTGGAGCTCACGCTCGCCCTGCACTACTGCTTCGATACGCCGCAGGATTCTTTGGTGTGGGACGTCGGCCACCAATGCTATCCACACAAGGTTCTGACCGGTCGTCGCGAGGCGCTGCGCAACGTTCGCAAGCGACCGGGGATCTCCGGATTCCTGAAGCGCGACGAGAGTCGTCACGACAGCTTCGGTGCCGGCCACTCGAGCACCTCGATCAGCGCAGCGCTCGGTATGGCGGCCGCGGCGAAGCAGCAAGGTCGGCGCTCACGCAGCGTCGCCGTCATTGGCGACGGCGCGCTCACGGCTGGTCTCGCCTTTGAAGCCCTGGATCATGCCGGCGGTATCGGCGCCGATCTGCTGGTGGTGCTCAACGACAACGGCATGTCGATTTCCGAGAACGTCGGCGCGCTTTCAAGGCATCTGACCACCCAGGGTCGCGGCCCGGTGGACGACGCACGGGGATTTTTCGGGGCCTTGGGGTTCACATACCACGGACCCCTTGACGGCCACGACGTCGACGCGCTGGTGACCGCCCTCAATGAATTACGTGATGCGCCGGGTCCACGGCTGCTGCACGTGGTCACCTGCAAGGGCAAAGGCTATGCGGCAGCCGAAGCGGAACCGATCAAATATCACGGCGTCACACCCTTCGATCCGGAGCTCGGCATCGTCGGCGGCAAACCCGGCGCCGTCACCTACACGCAGGTATTCGGCGACGCGCTCGGCGAACTGGCGGCGGCCGATCCGCGCGTGGTCGCGATCACCCCGGCGATGCGCGAGGGCTCGGGGCTCGTGGCCTACGCCAAACGCTTTCCGGACCGCTATCACGACGTCGGAATCGCCGAGCAGCACGCGGTGACCTTCGCCGCCGGGCTGGCGACGCGCGGTCTGCGGCCGGTGGTTGCGATCTACTCGACCTTCCTGCAACGCGCCTACGATCAGCTGATCCACGACGTGTGCCTGCAACAACTGCCGGTCACCTTCGCCATCGATCGTGCCGGTCTCGTCGGCCCCGACGGCGCGACGCACAACGGCAGTCTCGATCACAGTTTCTTGCGTTGCGTTCCGGGCCTCGTGGTGATGACACCCGCGAGCGGGACCGAGCTGCGCGCCATGCTGCGCACCGGCGTCGATTGTGGTGTGCCCTGCGCGATTCGCTATCCGCGCACCGCCGCCGTGGGTATCGCCGCTGCCGAACAGACGCTGCCGCGGCCACTACCCATCGGGCGCGGTGAACTCGTGCGGCGAGGTTCGGGTATCGCCCTGCTCGCCTTCGGCACCCTGCTCGAGACGGCACACGACGTTGCCGAGATCATCGACGCCAGCGTCGCCAACATGCGCTTCGTCAAACCACTCGACGAAAGTCTGTTGCTCGAACTCGCCGAGCAGCACGACATTCTGGTGACCCTCGAGGAAAGTGCAGTCGCCGGTGGCGCGGGCTCTGCGGTCTGCGAATTCTTTGCCGCCCAAGGCATCGAAATTCCGGTGCTGCGCCTCGGCCTGCCCGATCGCCCGATCGAACACGGCACGCGCGAGCAGTGTCTGCAGGAAGCCGGACTCGACGTCCCCGGAATCTTTGATGCCGTGGCGCGTTACTGCGCAGTGGTTGCAGCGCGACGAAGCCGTGGCAACAAGCCACTACGCATGCGCGACAACGCGATGTTCAACGGGGTGATGCGGCTGCTGACTCGCAGTCAACTCGGCTGAGTTCTGCAGCTCGGCAGCTCGGCGATCAGGCGATCTGCCGCAGTGCCTCGGGAAGCCTGAACCGCACCGTTTCGGCGAGCCCTGGCAACTCGCGCACCGACTGCGCACCATATTCCCGCAGTCGCTCACATACCCGACGCACCAGATACTCGGGGGTCGATGCACCCGCCGTCACACCGACGATGCCGACGCCCTGCAGCCAGAAGGGCTGCACGTCGCTCTCGTCCTGAACGAGCCAAGCCGGCACACCCTGATCGGCCGCCACTTCCTGCAGTCGATTCGAATTCGAACTGTTCTGTGCGCCCACCACGATCACGAGATCGACTCGTCGCGCCAATTGCTGCACGGCGCGTTGACGGTTGAGTGTGGCGTAGCAGATGTCGTCGAGTCCGGGGCCCACGATGTCGGGATAGCGCTGCTCGAGGGCGTCGATGAGCTCGCGGGTGTCGTCCATCGACAGCGTCGTCTGCGTGACGTAGGCCACGGGATCGTATCGACCCATCGGCAGTGCCGCGATTTCTTCGATGGTGCCGACGACGTGGACCGGACCTTTGATGGAACCGCGTGTGCCCTCGACCTCTTCGTGCCCGGCATGCCCGACGACAACGATGGTGAAGCCGCGCTGCGAATAACGCTGTGCCTGCAGATGCACCTTGGTGACGAGCGGACAGGTGGCATCGATCACTTGCAGCTTGCGGCGCGCGGCGGCTTCGACCACCGCGGTCGCAACCCCGTGCGCACTGAAGACGGTCACGGAACCCTCGGGGATGTCCTCGATGTTCTCGACGAAGATGGCACCGCGCGCGGCAAGATCACCCACCACGTGCCCGTTGTGCACGATCTCGTGAAAGATGTACACGGGCGCACCGTGCATGGCGAGGGTGCGCTCGGCGATATCGATCGCTCGCGCAACCCCGGCACAAAAGCCCCGAGGTTGCGCGAGCAGAACGTCCACGTTCGCGTTCAGAGTCAGAGCCGGCCGCGATCGACGCTCGCCGGCGTCAATGCAGCGATCGCAGTGCCGCCCGTTCGAGGCGTCGCCTTCGGCGCATCTTTGGCAGGCGCCTTGGCCATCGGCGCTCCCGCAGGAGGCGCAGCCGCCGGCGCGTGCCAGGCAACGGTGCGCTGTGGCGTGCTCTGTTGCCAGTCGGACCACGCACGGGTGTTGTGACAATACGTACAGCTCACGCCGAGCGAGTTCGACATGTGCACCATCAGCGAATAGGTCCACTCCGCCTGCTTGATCGAGCGGCGATTGCCGGTCGGCAGCGCGGTCGGGCCCTCGACGCGAATGTTGAGATCACCCAGCAAGAACGGTGAGTACGGATCGTAAGGCAGGCTCGAGTGACCGATGGTGGTGACACCTAAACCACCGGTGTCACCCACTCGGTCATCGACAACATCACGCGCGTGAACTCGCCCACCGAGAGATCGGAGAGCACCTGCACGTTCTGATAGAGATCTTTGGCGAGTGGCCCGCTTGCATCAGCCGGTGGCTGTATGCCGCCGATCTGATTCATGGCCTTCAGCATCTCTTGTCGACGCGGGTTGATGTTTTGCTCCATCCCCGTGCCGCGATAGCCGATCTGTTTGGTCTCGATCGGCGGTCGCTCGCCACAGCCCGCCAGAATGCCGAGCGTGGCGATCGCCGCCATCAAACGCATGTGGATTTTCATTGTGCGGCTCCTGAGGTGAGCGCCGGATCGGGCAGCGGTTCGAAAGTGGTCGGATAAACCGGCGCAACACCGTGCTTCACCGCCCACAGATACCAGTTGTCGACCACCGTTCCGGTGAGCAGGATGCCGATACCGCCCGTCAGCGTGCACAGCACCGCAAACCACCAAGCCCAACGATGGATCGACTCCATGGTCGCGTTGAACCCCATCGTCCAGCGCCAGAAGAGCGCGGCGCGCTCGGAGGCCGTACCGCGATCGAGCACCTGCTCGACTTCGCGCTCGCCGCCGAATCGGCTGACCGCCATGATCGTGCCGGCGTGCATCGCGAACAGCAGCACCGATCCGTAGAGGAACACGATCGACAACGCGTGGAACGGGTTGTAGAGCAAGTTGCCGTAGCGCAGCGAGAAGGCGGCAGTCCAATCGAGGTGGGCGAAGATGCCGAACGGCACGGCTTCGGACCAGCTGCCCATCAGCACCGGGCGAATGAAGCCGAGCACCAGGAACAGGAAGATCGCCGAAGCGAACGCCCATGCCGTGTGCGTGCCCATCTTCAACTTGCGCGCGAGGTTGTAGGTGCGTACCCACCACAGCAACACCGACATGGTCAGGAAGAACCCGGCCATCAGATGCCAGCCGCCGTCTTTGAGCGGCGGAATGCGCAAGCCGTATTGCGGCGCCGGCGGTTCGAGCGCGAGCCAGAACAGCTGGCGAATGAACTGCATCGGGTTCCAGTTCACCGAGGCGAGCATGTTGAGGCCCACGATCTCGAAGGCAATGATGAAACAGAGGATCGACGCGAAACCCGTGCTGCCGAGATAGAACGGTCCTATCTGCGCATCACCGATCTTGCCGAGCCAGTAGTTCGCGCTCGCCTTGACGCCGCGCACCCAGACGCCACGCGGGTCGTGGGGAACGCCGGGATAATGCGGTGCAGCGACCTGCACGCGGGTAAAGAGGTTTTGATATTCGGCCATGTGTGCTTACCTCAATTCCAGATGGGCAGGTTGAGCCACCACGCCCACCAGTCTGTCCAGCTACGGGTCCAGAACGGACCGCTCACCACGATGCAGATCGCACTCCACACACCCGCGTTGATCGCGAGCAGGAGTCCGAAGCGATGGATACCGAGCGTGCCGATCGAGTAGCCGATGTTGTCGCGGAAGAACGTGTTCTCGTGTTCCGCGCCCTTGACCACTTCACCCTTCGCCGGATTCAGCGCCGACAGCACGAGCGAGCCGTGCAGCGCGAGCGCCAGCACCGTGGTGAAGAAGAACGTCACCGCCACCATGTGCGCCGGGTTGTAGTGGAAGTGCAGGTATTGGTACGCCACGTTCGACACCCAGTCGAGATGACTGTAGATGCCGTAGGGGAACGCGTGACCCCAGCCACCGAGCAGCAGCGGTCTGACCACCTGCAGCGTCACGTAGGCGAGGATCGCGCTACCGAAAGCGACCGGCACGTGAAAGCCCATGCCGAGCTTGCGACAGATCTCCACCTCGCGCAGCGCCCACGAGACGAATGCGCCCACCGCGCAGATCGTCACCAATTGCCAGATACCGCCCGCCTCGAGCGGTGCCAGTCCAAGCCCGTAGCTCAGATCTGGTGGCGCGATGCTGATCTGCCAGAGGTTCCAAGTCGGCCCCAGGGCCGCCCCGTACACCAGCAGCGCAGTACCCAGCAGCGAAAAGAACGCTGCGGTCACGCCAAAGAATCCGACGTAAAAAGCGCCTATCCAGAAGTCGAACAGGTCGCCGCCAACCAGGGTTCCACCCCTGATCCGATACTTTCTTTCGAAGTTGAGCATTGCCATGACTGTTCCCCGTCAAGCTCTGCGGGAGTTCCCGCCCTTCATTTATCTTTGATCCCGATGCGTCGGGCGACGGACTGCGAGTGCGAGACCCGTAGTCCGCCGCCGTTCGCCATTCAAAGGTCAGTTCGGCAGCGGAGCATTGTGCTGCACGTTGCTGGCGGAAGCCGGAGCCTCAGCCAAGCAGGTGCCGCTGCCCTTGCCGTCGAGCCAGCACGAATACTTGGTGCTAAGTTGCACGAAGTGATTCGTGGCTACGATCGAAGCGACAGCGATGCCGCCGACGATGATCACCTTGCGGGGATCCATAACCATCCATATACGCCACATAGTTTTTCTCCTGAAAAATTCGATGAGTGATCAGAACCAGGGAACCCAGTTCCAGATCAGGTAGTGAGCGGTCGCGGAAACCGCGAACCACAACCAGGTGCTCATCCAGAAGAACCGGTTGATGGCACGTGCCTCATCCGGCGTGGCTCCTGAAATGCT
>RGYP01000121.1 GCA_010031985.1 Gammaproteobacteria bacterium | reverse complement strand
TACACCGAAGACAGGGTCACAGCGTATCCGACCCTGAGCGGAGTAGGGGCGCAGCGCCCATTGGGGGAGATACTGATGGCTGGACGGAAGAAGGCGGCAGATATTCATGCTGAATGGAATTCCGACGGCGTCATAAAGTCGGGGCGCTGCGCCATTCACATCTGCAGTGTCGATAGGTTTTAGCGAGAAAGCTGCGTGTGTTACTTCTGGATTCAGCATTCGTATCGCGAGGAACTGAATCTCTGGAGAAGCATCAGGTAGCACGGCGGGTCGAGTTCGGGTCCTCGTCGAACCCGATTTTTCTTACAAAACTCGTCGCCCGCCCAGCGTTTCCGAGAGGCGTTTTGCCATGACTGTACGTGAGTGCATCGCGAGCGACTTCCTGTCCGCAAAAGCGCCGGGCGAGATCGGGTCAAGGAAATGAACACGCACTTCCCAACTACCGCTCCTCGCCAGCAGGCGCCAACAGTTTGCAGCGCCAGTTTCGAGTCCAAGCCATGCAAGATTTCGTCCGGGCTCATCACAGTCGATGACCACCGGTTGCAGGACCGTATCGGCGGGCGCCGGCGTCAGCATGGCGAAAAGGGCAGGTTTGAACGGCAATAGTCGTCGCCCGTCACCACAAGTGCCCTCAGGAAAAAGGATCAGCCGTTTATGTCGCTCGAACTGCGTACGCATTTCGTCGATTTGACCGACGACCCCGAGCCGATCGCTGCGCCGCACGAACACCGTATCGTTGAGGCTGCAGATAAAGTGCAGCACGGGCCATTTCGCGATCCCGTCCTGAGCCACAAATACGCCACCTGTAAGTCCGCCAAGTATCAGAGCGTCAGTCCAACTTAGATGGTTGGATACGAAGAAGGTTTTGCGGGCGGCAGGCTTACCAATGATTTTGACACGGATTCCGCACAGGCGGGTGGCGCCGGTCATGAATCGTCGAGACCACGGCGAATGAGCGCCAATTTTTCGCCACAGCAAATGAAGGGGTATGCAAGTCGCTGCGAGCACCAGAACACCCAGACCGCGAAGAATGACGTGGATACCGCCCGTCGGATCGCCCAGCAACGCTTTGGCAAACGCTAGAACAGCCTCTGAGACGCTGGGTACCGGTGGTGCGACGAAGCCCTGAGATTCAGGTAGCGGCGGCGGCCACGGTTCGTTAGTTTCATTGAGGAGGTGCATGTGTGGTGGATAACACTGTTTACGTTACACCTTCAATCGCGGCCCACTGATGCTTGAAGCAAGTGTTTCGGCGCTTATGGTTTTGCCAGGTACGCGATGGTTCGCGATCGAGGATGCTGGATGCCGTAACAAGCTGTCGCAGTGTTTTCCGGACTCATCGCTGCGCTTGAAAAACATGTAACCTACGCCCCGGACGTGATCCTCAAGGACAGGTACCGCATGACAACACTTCGCCGATTCGCCGAGGCCAAAAGCCTCGGTCAGAAACTCGCGCTCATAACTTGTTACGACGCGCTCATGGCGCGACTCATCGCCAAAACCTCGATCGACGCCGTACTCGTCGGCGATTCAGTCGCGATGACTGTCCATGGCTTCACCGATACGCTCGGTGCCGACGTGCCGATGATGGTCTCGCACACGGCGGCGGTACGTCGCGGGCTCGGATCCGGGGGATTTATAGTTGCGGACTTGCCGTTCCTCTCGCATCGACGCGGCCGCAGCGCGCTGATGCGCGCGGTCGAGCGCCTGATGCGGGCCGGGGCCAATGCCATCAAGCTCGAGGGTGTCCATGGATCCGATTCGGACATTCAATATGTCGTTCGCAGCGGAGTGCCGGTTATGGGACACATCGGTCTCACACCGCAGCATGTGCATGCATTGGGGGGGTTCTGCGTTCAGGGTCGTGGGCCAGTAGCCGAGGCCAGCCTTCACGACCAGGCACTGCGACTTCAAGACTGCGGCGTTTTTTCTTTGGTTATCGAGTGTGTGCCGCGTGATCTTGCTGGCAGTATTACCCGTGCACTTACCGTACCGACCATCGGTATCGGCGCGGGCTCCGCGTGTGACGGACAGGTACTTGTGATCACCGACATGCTCGGTCTCGATAAAAACTTCGAACCCCGCTTTGTACGCCGCTATGCCGATCATGCACAAGGCGTGAGCGCGGCGCTGGAAGCCTACGCTGCAGATGTTCGCGCCGCTGCCTTTCCGTCGACAGACGAATCGTTCGGAGCTGACACTTGATCGTTCATCGCTCCGTCGAGTCTTGGGTCGCTGTCAAACGCGGGCTGTATCAAGAGCCGCTCGGCTTCGTCCCCACCATGGGTAATTTGCATGCAGGTCATACATCGCTGATTTCTAAGGCTCGGAAAGAATGCGATGTAGTGTTACTGTCGATTTTTGTGAATCCGACGCAGTTCGATGATCCGTATGATCTCGCGCAGTATCCGCGAACACTGCAGACCGACCTCGAGCTCGCCAAAGAAAACGGCGTTGATCATGTGTTGCTTCCTGAGACAGATCAAATTTACTCGGATGGATATACCTACCAGGTGCACGAGCGCAAGTTGTCGCAATCACTGTGCGGGCTATCCCGCCCGGGTCACTTCGATGGTGTGCTCTCCGTTGTGATGAAGTTGTTGCAGATTGCACAGAGCAGCGTCGACCCCACGAAACAACGCGCCTATTTCGGCGAAAAAGACCTGCAGCAGCTGGTGTTGATCCGCAACATGGCACGGGCATTTTTCCTACCCTGGACGATCGTTTCCTGCCCCACCGTGCGCGAGAGCGACGGTCTTGCCATGAGTTCGCGCAACTCGCGATTGACCGATGATCAACGTAGTCTCGCACCGCTGCTGTATCGAACTCTACGCGAGTCGGGTGACGCCCTCACTGCCCTTACGCTCCTCACGCGCGTGGGGTTTCGAGTCGATTACGTCGAGGATACGGATTTGGATGGCAGACGCCGAAGACTAGCAGCCGCTTTCCTTGGCAATATACGCTTGATCGACAACGTGACGCTCGACCAAGAGCCCGCAGGACCTTCTTTATGATTCTATGCATCGACCTGGGTAATACCACTTTGCATGCCGGGCTCTATACGGGGTCAAGCATCACCGCACCGATCGTTCTGCAGGTACGCAAGACCTCGGATGCCCGCGCTTCCAGCGATGAGCTAGGCGTGTTTCTTCGAGCCGCGATCCGCGACAACAATGTCGATCCGACCGCGATCACGCGAATCGGTATCGCATCAGTAGTACCCGACGCGTTATATTCAGTACGGGGTGCATGTCAAAAATATTTTGGTATCGAACCTTTTGTACTGCAGGCCGGCGAACG
Source organism: Gammaproteobacteria bacterium (assembly GCA_010031985.1). Classification (GTDB taxonomy): domain Bacteria; phylum Pseudomonadota; class Gammaproteobacteria; order Steroidobacterales; family Steroidobacteraceae; genus UBA964. Next base: position 2,669 of record RGYP01000121.1, on the reverse strand, counting down.
TACAGGTCTTCGTGTTCGCTATCGCAATCCGCTCGAGGTCGGCGCCGATCGGATCGCAAACGCCATTGCTGCGACGCAGATGTTTCCGGGGAAAAATCTGCTCATCGTTGATTTTGGCACCGCCACCACTTTTTGCGCCGTTACCGCGGATCGGGACTATCTCGGTGGAGTGATCGTTGCTGGCCTGCGCATCTCGCTTGAAGCTTTAGAGATGCGCACAGCAAAGCTCCCGGCGGTCGAGATCATGACGATGCAGGGTAGCGAATGCCTTGGGAAATCTACCGTAGAGAGCATGCAAAGCGGCGCATATTATGGTCAACTCGGGGCCGTTCGCGAGATCTTGCGGCGACTTCGCGCTGAAAATTTCGGGGGTCGGAAAGAGGAGGTAACGACCATCGGTACAGGGGGTTTTGCCGGACTCTTTGAGCAAGAGGGGATCTTTGACCGCATTATCCCAGACCTCGTGCTGCGTGGTGTTCTGCTCGCGAGCGCCATGGCGGACAACAGGACAGGTCCTTAATTCGGTGCATCGAGTCCGAAGTCCAGCCGGCGCGCCGAGTGAGTGAGTGCACCCACCGAGATGTAGTCGACCCCGGTCTTTGCAACGTCAGCGATGGTTTCGAGTGTGATGCCGCCAGAGGCCTCGAGGGTGCAGCGCCCGGCAACGAGCCGCACCGCTTCGCACAAAATATCAAGCGGCATGTTATCGAGCAGAATGCAGTCAGGGCGATACTCGAGAGCAATGACCAACTGCTCCAAGGTATCAACTTCGACCTCAACGATACGCATGTGCCCTGCGCGCTCGCGAGCTCGTTCAAGCGCGCTACGCAAGCCGCCGGCGGCCACGATATGGTTATCTTTGATCAGCAGCGCATCACCCAAAGAAAATCGATGGTTTGAGCCACCGCCGAGCAGCACTGCGCGCTTTTCCGGAATTCGTAGTCCAGGGGTCGTCTTGCGAGTGCAGGTGACTTTGGCTCGTGTGCCGGCCACTGCCGCGACGTATCGCGACGTCGTCGTCGCAACCCCGGAAAGGTGCCCGAGGAAGTTCAAGACGGTGCGTTCGACCATCAATACTTTGCGGGCATTTCCGGCAAGCACCCCGACAACTGCACCCGGAACCAAGGCACCGCCTTCGGCAATCTTCCAGTCGAGCTGAATCGCAGGATCGACCAGCCTCGCCGCGAGTTGCGCCGCATCGCAGCCCGCGAACACACCCGCCTCACGCGCCCGCAGATGCAACTCGACCCGAGTATCGTGCTCGATCACACAGTCGCTCGTGATATCTCCGCTGGGCAACAGGTCTTCGCCTAGCGCCATACGAACAATGGGTTCGAGCAACAGATCGGGTAATGGCGACAGGTTAGTAATGGTCATGGAACGGCTCATACAGTCTCGACTTGGGTGGGGGTGGCATCGGTACCGACGGGCCGATGCTCGATGAGAACATCGCCGCGATCATTCCGCCGCAGCACGCTGCGCGAAGGGATCGTTGCGGTCGTACGGTAATCCGCTCTGAAATGACTGCCACGGCTTTCGGTACGGGCCAGCGCCGCAACGACTATCAATCGGGCAGCGAGCAGAGCGCTCGGCACCGAACGTCCTCCCGACTGACTGTCTAGCCAGTCGAGTAGTCGTTGCAAGCCGCTCGCATCGCGTACGACGCCACAGTCTGCCGACATCGCGAGGCGCAATTGCTGCAAGGTCGCGGTCGCCACTCGGGGCGGCGCGAGTAAGGTGCTTTCGCGAGCAACATCCGGCTGCCGACTTAGCATGGGCGGTAACAAAGAATTACGCAAGCGCTCGGCAATCCTTGCGGCAAAAACTACCGACTCCAACAAAGAATTGGAGGCCAGGCGATTCGCACCATGTGCGCCCGTGCTCGCGCACTCGCCACAGGCCGACAAACCTTCGAGTGTGGACTGGCCCTCGAGGTCGGTCACGACACCGCCCATGTGATAGTGGGCTGCGACGGCGACCGGAATCGGCATTGATCTGGGATCGATTCCCGCCGCCATGCAGGCACCAAAGACCGTGGGAAAGGCCTCGGGGAATCGCGCCCCGACGGCATCACGACAATCGAGCCACGCCCCGCCGTGGGAGGTGGTTTCGACATGGATCGCTCTTGCCACGATATCCCGCGGCGCGAGATCAGCCGCGGCATGGTAGCGCGACATGAAGGCAATACCTTGATCGTTGACCAGCCGTGCACCTGCGCCACGTAGCGCTTCCGTGATCAAAGGCGCAGGGTCGGACCCCGTTGCCAGGGCCGTCGGGTGAAACTGTAGGAACTCGACATCGGCGAGCGCAGCACCCGCACAGAACGCTTGCGCAAGCGCCGAGCCTCGTGCCTCTATGGGGTTAGTCGTGACGGCGAACAAACCGCCGCTGCCACCCGAGGCGAGGACGGTATGACCCGCACTGATGACGCCCTCGCCAGCGGGACTGCGCACCATCGCGCCCTCTACTCGCTCTTCTCGATGCAGCAAGGCGATTGCCCGCATGCCTTCAATGATTTTGACGTGCGCAGCACGTCGCACCGCAGCAACCAGCGAGGTCATGATGGCACGACCAGCCAGGTCACCGGACACGCGCGCGACACGCGCCCGACTGTGCGCTGCTTCCAGAGACAGCGCAAAGCCGCCAGTCTGATCGCGATCGAATGGAAT
>RGYP01000013.1 GCA_010031985.1 Gammaproteobacteria bacterium | reverse complement strand
GCGTGCCGCTACCGAAGCTCGAGTAGCCTTTCGTCGGGCTCGACGACCAGACCACTTTTTTCTCGCCGTCGGCGCCTGCGACCACGGCAGCCGACGGCGAGAAAAAAGTGGTCTGGTCGTCGAGCCCGACGAAAGGCTACTCGAGCTTCGGTAGCGGCACGCGCCGCGACGATTACTGAGGCGACGACGCGCTCAATGACGGCCGGGGTCTTGTCCCAGCGCGAGTGATGCGCGGGCAAGATCTTCGGCCGTGTTCACATCGGGACCCGGGCGACAACTCGCCTCGCCCACCTGAATCACCATGCCGTGCGCGAGTGCGCGCAGCTGCTCGAGCCTCTCGATTTGCTCGAGCGGCGTCGGCGGCAACGCAGCCAAACGACGCAGCGCGCCAACTCGATAGGCGTAGATACCGAGATGCCGTCGCGCGACCGCCTGCAATTCACCTCCTGCCGGGTCGATCTGATCGCGGAACCAGGGAATCGGCGCACGACTGAAATAGAGCGCCCGCCCGTCGAGATCGGTGACCACCTTGACCGCATTCGGATCAAAGTATTCGTCGCGACCGATGACCGGCGTGGCGAGCGTCGCGATGTCGGCGCCGGCACGATCGATCAGCAGCATCGCCACTTGTTGGATGAGTTCGCGCGGCATCGCCGGCTCATCGCCCTGCAGATTGACGACGACATCAGCATCGGCCCAACCGCGGCGCGCCGCGACCTCGGCAATGCGATCGGTACCGCTCGCGTGTTCGGGGGCGGTCATCTCGACCTGCGCACCGAAGGCTTCGGCGACGACTCGAATCCGCTCATCATCGGTGGCGACGATCACCTCGCGTGCCGTGCAAGCGAGCGCCCGATCGTGAACCCACGCGAGCATGGGACGTCCCGCGATCGGCAGCAGCGGTTTGCCGGGGAGTCGCGTCGAGGCATAGCGGGCGGGGATGACGATACGAAACATAAGAGCGTCAGCGCGCGAGCAACGGGTCGTCGGCGGCGAGGGTGCGCGCTTCTTCCTCGAGCATCATCGGGATGCCATCCTTGATCGGGAATGCGAGCCGATCAGCCCTGCATACGAGCACCGCAGCCTCGCGCTGATGCACCAAAGGCCCCTTGCAGATCGGACAGGCCAGAATGTCGAGCAGTCGATGATCCATGGTCGATGTGACTCCTTGCAGACGGCGACTCGAGAAAAGGCGACTCGTTCAGGGCCGCCGCGAACGACACAGTTTTTCGATCGCCGTCGCGAGGCTCGCCGCACCCTCCGGTGCGAAACGCGCGACCACCGGGACTTCCCAGCAGCGAGGCGCGGCGAAACTCCGGCATTTTACGGCATCTTTGCTGGTCATCAGAATGGCGTGCGTATCACCGAAGTCGAGGTCGCCCGCCGCGAAGGCGTGATGATCGACGAAGGCGTGCTCGATCACCTCGAGCCCGACCGCGCGCAACATGCCAAAGAAACGGGCGGGATGACCGATGCCGGCAACGGCATGCACCGGCTCGCCGCGCAGACTCTCGAGACTGCACCAGCGCAGCGGATCGGCAACGCCGCGCAGGGCCTCGGGCACCAGCATCATCGACACGCTGCCCTGCCGACCACGCCACGCGCCACTCGCCGTGTTGCCATCAGCGACCCCGTTCACCACCACCCAGTCGACCGACTCGAGGCGCGATGCCTGTTCGCGCAGCGGGCCCGCGGGCAGCAGCCTGCCGTTGCCGAGACCGCGCGCCGCATCGATAACCACGATCTCGAGGTCTCGGGCGAGCGCGTAATGCTGCAAACCGTCGTCACAAAGAATGAGATCGACGCCGAGCGCCTCGAGCGCGCGGGCGCCGGCCTCCCGATCGGGTGACACCATCACCTCGGCACCGGTCGCGATCGCCAGCATCAAAGGCTCATCGCCCACGGCTCGGGGGTCCGCATCGCGAGTCACTCGAATCGGTTCGCGTACCACCACCCCATGACCGCGCGTGAGAATTCCTGGCCGCAGACCGCGGCTTTTGAGCGCATCGGCGAGCGCGGCGACCAGCGGACTTTTACCCGTACCACCGACGCTGAGATTGCCGATCACCACCACGGGAACTTGCGCCCGATAGGCACCGATCATGCCGGTTCGATAGAGAGCGCGGCGCAGTCCAGTCACCACCGCGAAGAGCGCCGCGAGCGGCGCGAGCAGCGCTGCGCCCCACCGACCGTGGTACCAGATGCTCTGCAACCAGGCTTCGATCTGGCTCGACATCAGCTCGACATCAGACCGCGAACTGCAGGCGGTGCAGCTGCGCGTAAGGTCCATCGCGATGCATGAGTTCGGCGTGTCGCCCGGTCTCGACCACACGCCCCTCGTGCAATACCACGATGAGATCGGCCTGCTCGATGGTCGAGAGCCGATGCGCAATGACGAGCGTCGTTCGACCGCGCTGCAAGGTGGCGAGTGCCGCCTGGATACGACGCTCCGATTCGTTGTCGAGCGCACTCGTGGCCTCATCAAGCACCAGGATGGGCGCATCTTTGAGCAGTGCGCGCGCGATCGAGACGCGCTGCCGCTGCCCACCGGAGAGTTGCGAACCGCGCTCGCCCACGGGCGTGTCGAGCCCCTGCGGCAACTCGGCCGCGAAATCCATCACGTACGCCGCACGCGCGGCGTCTTCGACGGTGGCGGCCGCGGCATCGGTGATGTTGAAAGCAATGTTGCGCCGGATACTGTCGTCGAACAGCATCACCTCCTGGCTGACCACGCTCACCTGCCGACGCAAGTCTTCGCGTCGATACTCGCGCAGGTCGATGCCGTCGAGCAGTACGCTGCCCATATCCGGATCAAAGAAACGCGGCAGCAGATTGGCGAGCGTACTCTTGCCGCTGCCCGACTTGCCGACGATGGCCACCGTCTGACCGGGACTGACCTTGAAGCTCACTCCCGAGAGCACTTCACCCTGTGCGCTCGAGTAACTGAAACCCACTTCGCGAAACTCGATGGCGCCCTGCGCCCGCGCGATCGGCCGCGAGCCGCCGGCATCCTCGATGGGCGTATCGAGCACCTCGAACACGCTCGCGCCGGCGGCGATGCCTTGCTGCAGCGGCCCGAAGACCTGCACCAAACGGCGCAGCGGTGCGGTGATCAGCAGCAGCGCGGTCATGAAGGCCATGAACTCATCGACGCGCATCTGATGCGTGAACACCTGACGGATCGAGAAGAACAAGACGCAGGCGAGTCCGAGCGAGGCGATGATCTGCACCACGGGGTTGGCGAGCGCACGTGCACCGATCAGTCGCATGTTGCTGTGACGGTTGCGCTCGTTGGCATCAGCGAAGATGGTTTCTTCGTGCTGCTCGGCGTTGAAACTTTTGATCACCTTGTGACCATCGAGCGCTTCTTTGGCAACGCGCGTCACGTCACCCATCGACGCCTGGATACGCGTACTGTAACGACGGAAGGAACGATTGATGTACTGGATCAGCCAGGAAATCGGCGGCGCGAGCGCGAGCACGAAGACCGCGAGCTGCCAGTTGTACCAGAACAGCATCACGATCAAGCCGACGATGGTGAGCGTGTCGCGGATGAGTACGGTCACGGCATTGGTGGTCGCCTCGGCTACGAGCTCGATGTTGTAAGTGAGGCGCGAGAGCATGCCACCCGAAGCCGCGGTGTCGTAATGCCGCGTCGGCAGGCGCAAGTAATGCGCGAACAGCTCCGCGCGTAAAGTTTTGATGATCTGCCGGCCGACCCAGCCCGGAAAATAGTTCGAAACGTAATCGCCGATGCCGCGCAGCGCGAACAGCAGCACCGCCCCGAGCGGGATCGCCCAGATGATGCGCGGGTCAGGATCGACGAACGTACCGCCCAAAAAGCGCTGCACCAGAACCGCGAGCGCCGCATCGGTCGCCGCGAACAGCGCCATGCCGAGCACGCCGATGAGGAACATGCCGAGGTGCGGGCGCGCGTAGCCCAACAAGCGGCGGTAGACCTTGGCGGCGTCGGTGATTTCGACCGGCGTTTGGCTCAAGGGCGTGGTGGATCCTGCATGGCATCGGCGAGCCGACGGTTAGTGCCGTGGATCATAGCGCCAGAGGGGGGCGCCCTGCAGGTCGGCGTGTCCGAGCCAGCGGGGCGGCAGCCCCGCCCGCAGGTGCAGCGTCACCGCGCCCTGATCGGCGAGCGCGTAGACGCGCTCGACCGGGATCTGCCAGACACTCGCGACGCGTTGACGTCGAGTGGCAGAGCCCTCACGACCGCCGAGCAACACCCACTGCGGATCGACCGCTACGACAAAATCGGGCGTGACGGCCGCCGGTGACCCGCCGCGCGGCGCAATGACCACGGTCGCCGCCAGCTCGAGCTCGCCACGCCGCGCGCGACGGGCGAGCGCCGCAGCCTCCTGCGCATCGATACGCTCAGGGATCAGCACCGTGGGGCTCGTCAGCACCGCAGACCCGTTCTTGAAGCCGATGCGCAGCACGCAGGAGCCATTGCGCTCGCCAAAGCGACTGAACGCGACGCCATCCCACGTCCACTCACGGCGCACGGTGCAATCTTCGAGTGCCCGCGCGGCGCCCGGCCATTCGCCGCCGCCCGACACCCCTGCGACGCTGGCACCCTGCATCAGGCGCGCCGCGCCAGCGGCGCGGTAGGCATGGGTCCGACTGAGCAGCAGCAGATCGATTTTTTTGAGGCCGAAACTACGTAGCGCCGGCAATACGAGACGCTCGGCCGCTCGACCATCGCTGTCGAAATGTTCTCCGGTGTCGTACACCAGCGCGTGCGCCCGCGTGCGGACGATGAAGGCCGCGCCGTTGCCCGCCTCGAGCGCCGTGACCATCACTTCGCCGAATGCAGGTCGCTCGACGCCCAGCCACGGCAGACTCGCAAGCGGACTCCACGCGACGGCAGCCCAGGGTTGCGAGGCCACGGCCACGAGCGCCGGCCACAGCACCTCGTGGACGCGCTCTCCCAGCCACCAGATCGGTCGCGCCGCCGATGCGGACCACAGGCCGATGGCACTGCCGCCGAGCGCGACCGGTACCAGCACGAACGAAAACACGGGAATCGCCACGAGATTGACGATCAGCCCTGCCACCGAGACGCTAGCGAACCACAGCAGCGTGATCGGCAGCAGCGCAAGGCTGATCCACCACTGGGTGCGCAGATTGTCGCGAAGCCAGATCACGACGCTTTGCCGCCACGACCTCGCCGCGATCGAGGAGTCCTCGACTCTTTTGACGTCGACGAGAATCAGTGCTGCCATGGCGATGAAAGAGAGCCAAAATCCGGACGAGAGCGCGGCGAACGGGTCGATGCAGAGAACGACGACGAGCGCTACGCCGAGCGCATCGAAGGGCGCGTGCACCCGACCGGAAAGTCGCAATCCCCACCACACCGCGAGCATCACCACGGTACGCTGCGTCGGGATTCCGAAGCCCGCGAGTAGCGCGTAGCCACAGGCCGCAGGTACACCGAGACTGGCGGCAAAGATTTCGCGATCGACGAGCTGCGCGAGCCGCCGCGAACGACGCCAGAGCGCTCGTGCGCAGGCGGCGACCAGCCAGCAAAAGAGTGTCACGTGCATCCCGGAGATCGCCACGAGATGCGTGGTGCCGGTGACGCTGAAGGTCTGCCATTGCTCGCGACTCACCTCGCCCGTGGCACCGACTGCCAGCCCTGCAAAGAGCGCCGCCGCATCGCGATCGACCACGGCTTCGCGCACCGCGAACGCGAGTCGCTCGCGTAGCCCGAGCAAACCGCCCGGCGCCATCGCCAAACGTTCATTGAGGGTGGACGGCAATACCGTCGCCCGCCCCTGCAATCGATCGCGGAAGAACTCGCGCTGCTCGTCGAAGCCGCCAGGATTGCTGTTGGCCCGCGGTGCCGACACCTGCAGCAGCAGACGCCAGCGCTCGCCGGCGCGTGGCAGCGCAGCAGGCGGTTCGCGCCACGTGATTCGCAAGCGCAGCTCGCGCTGCAGTCGTTGCGGTGATTCGACCTGAGCGAGTGCATCGAACTCGAGCGCGAGTCCGCGGCGCTCGCTGAGCGAGTCGACCACCACGTCGGCGATGATGCGTGCACCCTCATCGGCAGGCGACCAACGCTGCGCGAGCTGATCAAGGGCGACGAGCAAGGTCACCAAGGCTGCGATCGACGTCACACCCAGCGTCAGCAGTACACCCCGCGAGTGCTGCAACGCGTGGCCAAAGAAAACACGCAGTACCAGCGGCAAGAGCAATGCCAGCGTCGACGTCAGCGTGAGTGCGACGAAGATTTGCAGATGGGGACGCAGTGGCCCGTACAGCGCGAGCAAAGTGCCGAAGAGAGTCGCCAGTCCGACGACTGTGCTGCTAGAGTGACGCCCCGAAATGCTCCGCGACATCATTCGTCAACTCGGTCGACGGGCGCAGACGCTGCGCGATGCGTGGTATCTGCGACCCTTCGCCCACGTGTTCGTCGACCCGCGTCTGTGGTCGCTGCAGCGACGCAGCATCACGGGCGCGTTCGGGGTCGGGCTGTCGATCTGCTTCGTGCCACTGCCCGTGCACATTCCGGTCGCGTTCATGCTGGCGATGCTCCTGCGACTGAACGTGCCGACGCTGATCGGCACGGTGTTCATCGTGAACCCGGTGACCGTGGTGCCGATCTATTACCTCGCTTATCTGACGGGTCGGACGCTGCTCGGCGAGACACCGGGGCAGTTCCGCTTCGAACTCAGCTGGGACTGGCTGCAGAACGGTCTTGGACCGATGTGGCAGGCCTTTTTGCTGGGTTGCGTAGTCTGCGGAGCCGTGGCCGGCTTCGTGGGCTGGATTGCGCTCGATCGGATCTGGCGGTGGCGGGTGCAGCAGAAATACCGCAGGCGCAGCGGCCGCACCAAGCCCTGAACCGGGCATAAACGCCCCGATTCGCCGCTCAGCCGACCAGTCGACCTTCGCTCAAGGTCAGCACGCGATCCATGCGCGCCGCAAGGCGCAGGTCGTGGGTGACGATCACGAGCGTGGTGTGACGCTCGCGATTGAGTCGCAGCATCAATTCGAAAACTTGCTCGGCATTACGACCATCGAGATTACCGGTCGGCTCATCGGCAAACACCAGCGCGGGCTCCGTGACGAGCGCGCGCGCCACCGCCGCCCGCTGTCGCTCGCCCCCCGAGAGCTGATGCGGCCGATGAGTCAGCCGCTCGGCAAGCCCCACTTGCTCGAGCAAGGCCTGCGCCTTGGCCTTGGCCTCTGCGGTCGGCATGCGGCGCACGAGCAGCGGCATGGCCACGTTCTCGAGTGCACTGAATTCCGGCAACAAATGATGGAACTGATAGATGAAGCCGATGCTGCGGTTACGCAGTGCGCCACGCTCCGTTTCATCGAGCGCGTGCAGCTCGCGACCCGCGATGCGCACGTGCCCGGCGGTCGGTCGGTCGAGTCCGCCCAAAATTTGCAGCAGCGTCGTCTTGCCCGAGCCCGACGCCCCGACGATCGCCACGCACTCGCCGCGCGCGAGCTTCAGCTCGAGCTCATCGAGCACGCGCAAGCTGCCCTGGCCCTCGCGGAACTCGCGCACCAGCCCCTGCGCCTCAAGCACGAGCTCGGCAGAAAATTCACTCATGACGCAAGGCCTCCGCCGGTTCGGTTCGTGCCGCACGCCACGCAGGATAGAGCGTCGCCACGGCGCAGAGCGCAAACGCAACGCCACAGACCCGCGCCACATCGCCCCACTCCACCACCGCAGGCAGATCGGTCATGAAATACACCTTGGCATCCATGAACTGTACGCCGAACAGCCCTTCTATGCCGCGCACGATCGACTCGATCCGATCGGCGAGACCGATGCCGAGCAACGCCCCCGCCAGCGTCCCCACGAGGCCGATCAGCACGCCCTGGATGGCGAAGGTACGCAGGATGTCGGCGCGCGACGCACCCAAGGTGCGCAGCAAGGCGATGTCACCCTGTTTTTCCTTGACGATCATGACCAGCGTCGAGACGATGTTGAATGCAGCGACACCGACGATGATCAATAAAATGACGAACATCATGCCCTTGGTGAGTTCGATCGATTGAAAAAAGTTGGCGTGATTGCGCGTCCAGTCGCTCACGTAATAACCCCCGCCCAAGGCCAGCGCGAGCTCGCGCACCGTGTCCGCAGCCCGTCGCGGATCGGTGAGCGCAAGGCGGATACCCGTCACCTCGCCGCGCATTCGATAGAGTCGTGCCGCATCGTCGATGTTCATCAGCGCAAGTCCACGATCGAACTCGTACATGCCCGACTCGAACGTACCAATGACTTCGAGCCTGCGCATGCGTGGCTGCACGCCCTCGGGCGTTGCCGTGCCCTCGGGCACGATCAGCACGACCTCATCGCCACGTGCGACGCCCAACTCGCGCGCCAGCGCCGAGCCGAGCACGACGCGCCATGAGCCAGAGACCAAATCTTCGATGCGCGCATCGCGAAAATGCCGACTGAGCCCGGTCGCCTCGCGCTCGAGTGTCGGTTCGATGCCGCGTACCGCGGAACCGAGCACGCGACGACCGTGCGACATCATGGCCTGGGCCTCGACGTAGGGCACTGCATGGCGAACGCCTTGGGCTTGCAAAGCCCGTAGTCGCACGTTTTGCCAGTCGGGCAGCGTGCCCTCGAGGCCCATCAGGGTCGCATGCGAGGTGACCGCGAGAATGCGCGATCGCAACTCACGCTCGAAGCCGTTCATCACCGAGAGGACCACGATCAGCACCGCAACCCCGAGCATCAGACCGAACGTCGAGATGAAGGCGACAAAAGAAACGAAGCCACGTCGGTGCGTCGAGCGCAGGTAGCGTGTACCGACCAGCCATTCCCATGGGCGCTGCATGAGCTACTCGTACCTCAGTGCTTCGGCGGGGGCGACCCGCGAAGCACGCAGCGCGGGGTAGACCGTGGCCGCCGCCGTGATCACGAGCGCGAGCACGGCGATCAGCAGCACGTTCTCGATGCGCACCTCGGCGGGGATCTGCGTCACGTAGTACACGCTCGGGTCCATGATTCGGAAGCCGAAGGTACTTTCGAGTACGGGCACGATGCTGCCAACATGGGTGGCGACCAGCACGCCGAGCAATACGCCGAGCACGACACCCGCCCAGCCGATTACGAGCCCCTGCGTCAAAAAAATCTCGAGTACGCTGCGCGGCGTCGCGCCGAAGGTACGCAGAATGGCGATGTCGGTGCGTTTGTCGGTGACCACCATGACCAACATCGCGACGATGTTGAACGCTGCGACACCGACGATCAGCATCAGGATGATGGTCATCATCGTCTTCTCGATGCGGATGGCCCGGAAATAATTGGCATGATCCTGCGTCCAATCGCGCAAGCCGAGTCCGCGTCCGAGACGGCTACCGAGTTCGCGATTGAGCGCGGGCGCAGCCAGCGGATCATTGAGCTTCACGTGCAGGCCGAAGGCCCGCGCATCGTCGGCGGTAAGTTCGCGGACGTCGTCTATGTGCGCCAGCGCGAGCGTGCCGTCGTGATCGTGCAGCCCGACTTCAAAGATTCCGCTGACCGTGAGCTCGCGCAGACGCGGCGCCGGTGCGCCGCTCGGGTCGAGCCCCGGAACGAGCAGTGTCACTCGATCGCCGCCGACCACGCCGAGAAGGCGGGCAACCACGCTGCCGAGAATCACCCGATCCTCGCCGGGCCGCAGATCTTCGAGGCGACCCTCGACCATGGCCGATGCCGCGGCCGACACATCAGGCTCGAGCGCAGGGTCGATCCCTCGCAGCTGCACCGGCAGCATCTCGGGCGTGCGCAGTGCGAGTGCCTGAATTTCGACGTAGGGCGCGACGCCTTGCACCCGCGCATCCGCCCTCAGCACCGCGAGCGCCTGCTGCCAGCCGTAGTCGCGCGCCTCGGCCGAGGCCTTCTCCTCGACCGATGCCACGACTCGGGCGTGACTCGATAGCGCCAGCAAGCGATCGCGCAATTCGCCCTCGAAACCGTTCATCACCGAAAGCACCACGATCAGCGCCGCCACGCCCACGGCCACGCCGGCGAGGGACGCCCAGGTGATGAAAGAGACGAAGAATTTCCGCGTTCGTGAGCGCACGTAGCGCAGGCCGACGAACAGCGAGAGGGGCTGGAACATCGGGTCGAATTTAACCACATCGCAGGGCTTGCCTCCGTGGGGCGGCCCGGTAAGCTTGCGCGCCCATGTCGCGGCTCCTCCGGCCCCTCATTCCCGACTCCGGGCGCCCGCAGGTGCACTGGACGGGCTTGCATGGCAGCGCGACGGCCCTGGCTCTCGCCGAGGCGGCCGTTGCCGATCAGCGTCCTTGGCTCGTCATCGAGCCGGACAGCCGCAGCCTCGAGCGCCGGCGCGCCGAACTCGGCTTCTTCGCCCCCGCAGAACTGCGCGTGCTCACCCTGCCCGACGGCGAAGTACTGCCCTACGACGTGTTCTCGCCGCACCCCGACATCACGAGCGAACGTTTGCTGGCGCTCGCCGAACTGCCGACCCTGCGCCGCGGAGTGCTGCTCGTCACCGTCGATACCCTGCTGCAACGCCTGGCCCCGCTGCAGTACGTCGCGAGTCGCAGTTTCTCGCTGGCGGTCGGCGAGCGTCTCGCCCTCGAGGCGTTCCGCCTGCGACTCGCCGAAGCGGGCTATTCGAGCGTCAGCCAAGTCGCGGGTCCGGGCGAATACGCCATGCGCGGCTCGCTGCTCGATGTGTTTCCGATGGGTACGAACTCGCCGCTACGCATCGATCTTTTCGACGACGAGATCGAGGCGATTCGCAGTTTCGATCCGCAGACCCAACGCTCGCAGGACACGCTCGACTCGATACGCCTGCTGCCGGCCCGCGAAATGCCGCTCGATGGCGACTCGGTGCGCGCCTTCCGACGCCGCTATCGCACGCGCTTCGAGGGCGACCCGACGCGCAGCGCCATCTATCGAGGCGTGAGCGACGGCATCGCCCCCGCGGGCATAGAATTCTATCTGCCGCTTTTCTTTGACGAGACGGCGACCCTGTTCGACTACTTGCCTGCCAACGCTGTCATCGTCGATCTCACGAGCGATCTCGACGGGACGATCGAAAAAGCCTGGCAGGCGCTCGAGGCACGTTACGAGGACCGCTGCGGCGATCTCGAGCGGCCGCTGCTGCGACCCGAGGAGCTTTTCATCGACGGTGCGGCGGTGGGCAACAGCATCGCCTCGCGGCCGACGATCACGCTGCAAAGTTTTCGGCAGGAAGCGGCAGGACCCGAGACCTGCGACTTCGGTTCGCGACTGCCGCAGGAACTGAGACTCGACGCGCGCGCCGAGAAACCGCTCGCGCCGCTGCAAAGTTTTTTGGCGAATCATCCGGGCCGGGTGCTGCTCGCGGCCGATTCACCCGGACGGCGCGAAGTGCTCGGCGAACTGCTGCGCGGCGCACACCTCAAGGCCACTCCCTGCGAGGGCTGGGCTCAGTTCGTCGCGGGTAACGCTGCGCTCGCACTCACGGTAGCGCCTGAACTCGCCGGGCTCGCGCTCAACGAACCGCCGCTCGTCGTACTCTCCGAATCGCAACTCTTCGGCACGCGCGCTCGTCAGGAGCGTCGCCGACGCAAAGTTACTGCCGACCCGAACGCCATCCTGCGCGATCTGCAATCGCTCACCGCGGGCGCCCCCGTGGTCCACGAGGAATACGGCGTCGGACGCTACGTCGGACTGCAGGTGATGGAGGTCGGCGGCCAAAGCGGCGAATTCCTGGTGCTCGAATATCAGGGCGGTGATCGGCTGTACGTACCCGTGCATTCGCTGCATCTCATCAGTCGCTACTCCGGTGCAGCCCCCGAATCCGCCCCGCTGCACAAGCTCGGCACCGATCAATGGAGTCGCGCCCGCAAGCGTGCGGCCGAGAAGGTGCGCGACGTCGCCGCCGAACTGCTCGATCTCTATGCGCGGCGCAAAGCTCGACGCGGACTGCGCCTCGCCTCGCGCGATCTGGAATACCAGGCCTTTGCCAACGCCTTTCCCTTCGAAGAAACCGCCGATCAGGCCGATGCCATCGGCAAGGTGGTGGCTGATCTTTGTTCCGAGCAGCCGATGGATCGCATCGTCTGCGGTGACGTCGGTTTCGGCAAAACCGAAGTCGCCATGCGTGCCGCCTTCGTCGCCGTGCAGGCCGGCAAGCAAGTAGCCGTACTCGTGCCGACGACCCTACTCGCGCAGCAGCATGCCGCCAACTTCGCCGATCGCTTCGCCGACTGGCCGGTGCGGGTCGAATCTTTGTCGCGCTTTCGCTCGACCCGCGAGACGTCGACCGTGCTCGAGGGTATAGAGAAAGGCACGGTCGACATCGTCATCGCCACGCATCGACTATTGCACGCCAACGCGCGCTTCAAAGATCTCGGACTCATCATCGTCGACGAGGAGCACCGATTCGGCGTGCGCGACAAAGAGCGTCTGAAAACCCTGCGGGCCGAAGTGCACGTGCTCACGCTGACGGCGACGCCCATCCCGCGCACACTCAACATGGCACTTGGCGGTCTGCGCGAGTTGTCGCTGATTGCGACGCCGCCCGCCGAGCGTCTGGCGATCAAGACTTTCGTCAGCGAGTGGAGCGACGCAGCCGTCCGCGAGGCGATCCTGCGCGAGTTGCGACGCGGCGGACAAAGCTACTTCGTACACAACGAAGTGCGCGACATCGAAAAGGTGGCTGCCGATCTCGCCACGCTCGTGCCGGAGGCCAACATCCGGGTCGGTCACGGACAGATGCGCGAGCGTGAACTCGAGCAGCTGATGGTCGATTTCTACCACCGGCGCTTCGACATCCTGGTGTGCACCACCATCATCGAGAGCGGGATCGACGTACCGAGCGCCAATACCATCCTCATCGATCGTGCCGATCGTTTCGGTCTCGCGCAGCTGCACCAGATGCGCGGTCGGGTCGGCCGCTCGCACCATCAGGCTTACGCCTATCTTTTGATTCCCTCGCGCAAGGCCCTCGCAGGCGATGCCCTCAAACGTCTCGAGGCCCTCGAGTCGCTCGAGGATCTCGGCGCGGGCTTCGTGCTTGCCACCCATGACCTCGAAATTCGCGGCGCGGGCGAATTGCTCGGCGAGGAGCAGAGCGGCGAGATGACGGAAGTCGGTCTCACCATGTATCTCGACATGCTCGACCGAGCGGTCAAGGCGATGAAGGACGGCCGCACCATCGATCTCGATGCGCCGCTCGCCTCGCAGGCCGAGGTCGAAATGCGCGTACCCGCACTGCTGCCCGAAACTTACGTCAGCGACGTGCACGTGCGACTCGCGCTGTACAAAAAAATGGCCGCCGCGGCAGACGACGACGCGCTCGACACGCTCACCGCCGAGCTCGTCGACCGTTTCGGAGAACTGCCGCCGCAAACCCTGAACTTGTTGCGCAACGCGCGTCTGCGCCTGATCACGCAGCGACTCGGCATCCGCCGACTCGATTTCGGCAGCCACGGCGGCACGGTGCTGTTCGAGACCGAAAATCGCATCGACCCGCGAGCGGTCATTCGTCTCATTCAGGACCGTTCGCGAGAGTATCGGCTCGAGGGACCGCTCAAACTGCGGGTCTCACGCGACCTCGACGACGAAGCCGAGCGCTACGAATTCGTCGGCGGACTGCTGCAGAGGCTCGCCGCCGCGGCCTGAGTCCGCTCGGCTATCATGAGCGCATGTCCCTGCGCCCGCCCCCCATCATGCGAACCTGCCTCAGCTGTTTGATCGCGATGTTTCTCGGACTCTTTGCGAGCCCGCTGGCCATCACCCAAGGTGCAGCCGCCAGCACCTACAACGTCGAGGTGTTGATTTTCCGCATGAACGGGCCGCGCGAGGGCGAGCCTGGCGCGGCGGCGGCACGCTCGGCGAGTGGCGACTCGGCGCAGGGTGCGACGCAAGTCGCGCGCTACGTGGGCGCCCTGCCCGCGGCCAAGCTGCAACTCGCCGGGGCGCGCCAGAAACTCGCGGGTGCGGGGTATCGCGTGCTCGCGCATACCGGCTGGACGCAGACCGCGAGCAGCTGGGGCTCGCGCAACGGCCTTGCAGTCGAGCGCGTCGGCCTGCAGGTGCCGGGGCTCAGTGGGCAGTTTTTGCTGGAGCGCGGTTCACTGCTGCACTTCGGCATGAACCTGCGCTACACGCCGGAGGGCGGCGCAGCGCTGCAGATGAGCGAGATCCGCCGCATCCGCTTCAATGAAAAGAATTACTACGATCACCCGGGCTTGGGCATGGTCGCAGTCATCACGCCCGGCACCAAATAAAACGCCCCGCGCCGCTCCTCAAGCGAGCCGCAAATCGGGCGGCGCCAAACAGCGCTCGAGTGCACCCTGCGCTGCTTGCCACTCGCCCGACTCGCGCAACGACTCGGCGCTCCACTGACCGCGTCCGCGCAGGCGCACCCGACGCAACGCCGCAGCAGCATCGGCTTGCGGCCGAAATCCATCGACCAACGCGATCACGCTGTCGCGATGATTGCAGACTGGCAGCACGTCGCAGCCCGCGGCCAGGGCTTTCTCAGCGCGCTCGACGATGCCGCCCACCGCAGCCGCGCCGGCCATCGATAGATCATCGGCGAACACCACACCCTGAAAGCGCAGCTCGTTACGCAGATAGCCGCGAATCCAGCGCTGCGAGGCACTCGCGGGGACATCGTCGATCTCGGGATACAGCACGTGCGCCACCATCACCCCGGCAAGGCCGTTGGCGATGAGCACGCGATAGGGTGCGATGTCGGAATCGAGGTCTGCGAGCGTACGCCGATCGATCGGCAGCGCGTGGTGCGAATCGGCGACCACTGCGCCATGACCCGGGAAATGTTTGGCCGTAGCCACCATGCCAGCAGCGCGCATGCCATGCATGTACGCGACCGCGAGCGCACCGACCACCTCGGGATTGGCGTGCAGGGCGCGATCGCCGATGACCTCGCTCACGCCGTAATCGAGATCGACACAGGGCGCAAAAGACAGATCGACGCCGACGGCGCGCAGCTCCGCCGCCATCAGCCAGCCGAGTTCCCGCGCGAGCGCGAGACCCGCCCGCGGCGCAGCGTCGTGCTCGTGGCCGATGCGTCGCAGCGGCGGCAGTCGTGAGAATCCTTCGCGAAATCTTTGTACGCGACCGCCTTCGTGATCGACACCGACGATCAGCGCCGGATTTCGCACGGCGTGGATGTCGGCGACCAGTTGCCTTATTTGCTCGGGATTTTCGTAGTTGCGGGCGAACAGGATCACGCTACCGACGAGCGGATGCTGCAGCAACTCGCGCTCGATGGGCTGCAGCGCCGTACCCTCGAGATCGATCATCAACGGTCCCAAAGTCATCGTGAGGCCTCCAGTACGGCAATGGACTCGACGTGGTTGGTATGCGGAAACATGTCGATCACGCCCGCGGCCGCGAGCTCGTAGCCGTGCTCGTGACAGAGCACAGCGAGATCGCGCGCCAACGTACCCGGGTGACACGAGACGTAGACCATGCGCTGCGCGCCGAGCGCAGCGAGTTGCGGCAACACCTCGATGGCGCCGGCACGCGGCGGATCGAGCAGCACCCGATCGAAGCGACCAGCCAGTGCGGCGGCGCCACCGTCGGCTTGCGCAAGATTCGCGACGTGAAAGTGTGCATTAGTCAAATCATTGAGGGCGGCATTGTGGCGCGCTCTGGCGACGAGACCCGCCTCGCCCTCGATACCCACCACCAGAGCGACACGCCGCGCGATCGGCAGCGTGAAGTTGCCAAGTCCGCAGAAAAGATCGAGCACGCGATGAGTCGGTTGCAGCTCTAGCAGTTCGATCGTGCGCGCAATCAGCGCCTGATTGACCGCGCCATTGATCTGCACGAAATCGGTGGCCTGAAACTCGTAGCGCAGGCCCTCGGCGGGCAAGCGGTATTCGAGCGCGACGCTGGCAGCATCGCCGGAAGCATCGAGCGGTCGGATGCTGTCGAGACCACCGGGCTGCAGATCGATGCGTAGTCCGTGCTTGGCCGCAAAGGCGGCGAGCGCTGCACGATCCGCTTCGCAAAGCTCGACGAGATTGCGCAGCACGAGCACGGTGAGATTGTCGGCGACCGCCACCTCGATCTGCGGGATCGAGGCTCGCGCCTCGAGGCCGGTGAGCAACTCGGACAATGGCGCGATCAAACCGTCGAGCGGTGGCGCGAGGATCTCGCAACGCTCGAGCGCCGCAATGTACGGCTTCGCGCGTTCGCGAAACCCGACGAGCACGCGGCCTCGCTTCGGAACGAACTTGGCACCGAGGCGCGCCCGTCGACGGTAATTCCAAACGGGCCCTGCAAGCGGCTCCAGCCAGCGCTCGGGACGCACGCGTCCGATGCGCTCGAGATTATCGGCCAGTTCCTGCTGCTTCGCCTGCAACTGGGCCGCTGGCGCGAGATGCTGCAGGGAGCAGCCGCCGCACACCCCGAAATGCGCGCAACGCGGCGTCGCGCGCGAGGCCGTAGCCTCGAGCACTTCGAGAAGTTCGCCCTCGTCGTGTTGTCGATGCTGGCGAACCCTGCGAAATCGAATGCGCTCGCCCGGCAAAGCCCCGGGCACGAA
>RGYP01000120.1 GCA_010031985.1 Gammaproteobacteria bacterium | reverse complement strand
GACCACCCGGAGCACCCGGGATGCCGAAGCGCCGGAAGAATTCGAAGAAAGGATCGTCCGGCGACATGCCGGGCGCCCCGACGCGAACGCGCTTGCCCTTGGTGGAAATGTTGACCACCGCAGGTCCTTGCTGCTGCACGAGCGAAGCAAAGTTCGGCAAAGAGACTGCGGGCGCAGGCACGCTCGCGCTGCCTGCGGCGGGCGCTTGCGCGAGCGTGGCGAGCGGTGCACCCGAGGCGCTCGAAGTGTCTGGCTGACACGCGCTGAAGACGAGGACGGAAGCAATCGCAGCGACGCTGCGACGAACGAACGGACGTCGAGACATGGCGATGACCCACTGCATGGACACGGAACTCCTAGACAGCGCGAGGCAGGGAAAGTTCAAGGTCGCACTCGCCGCAGAACTGCGGCCGACAGCGCGATCACCAGCAAAATCAGTAGCGGCACGTTGCCGAAGCGCAGATAGGGCGAAGCCCCGGTGCGCGGCACGATGGCGGAGCGCAGCACCGCCTGCTGGAACTCGGGCGCGCGTGCAACAAAGTCGCCACGCGGGCCGATCACCGCCGAAATGCCGTCATTGGCGGCGCGTACCAGATAGCGCTGCGCCTCGATCGCCCGCATCTGCGAAATCTGCAAATGCTGATGCCGCGCCGTCGAACGCCCAAACCAAGCGTCGTTGGTGACGTTGACGAGTACCGTCGACGATCGCACCGAGGCGATTTGCGAACTGGCGTAAGCGTCCTCGTAGCAGATGCTCGCCGACAGCGCGAGCCCGCCGACTTGCAGCGGCGGCTGCATCGCTGCGCCACGCGAGAAGTCGGAATACGGCAGGTTCATGAGCCGCATCCAGCGCCGTACCGCCTCGGGTACCGGAAAAAACTCGCCGAAAGGCACGAGATGGTGCTTGTCGTACCACGTGATTTCTTTCTCGAAAGCGAGGATCGAATTGAAGTACCGCGGACGATCGCCGCTCTCGGCAGGCTCCGCACGGATCAACCCGAGCAGAAGACTCGAGCCCGACGCCTCGGCGGCACGTGCGAGATCACCGAGATAGGGCACGATGTTATTGGCCAGCTCCGGCGCAGCGGCCTCGGGCCAAACGATGAGCGGCGTGCCGAGCGCCGACAGCGTGAGATCACGATACCTGCGCAGGCTATTGTCGCGATTTTCCGCCAGCCATTTTTGATCCTGCGGAATGGCTCCCTGGACGATGGCGACGCCCACCGGCGCGCCGCTAGCGCGCGTCCACTCGATACGCCCTAGTGCCAGACCTGCCAACCACGGCAGCAACAACAACGCAATCACCGATCCGACAAGAGAATTTTTACTGGCTACCGTGCTCGCATCTGCCGCTTTCGACTCGCATTCGGTCCACCAAAATGCCAGAGCACCGGCCATCACTACCAAGATCAAAGATATCGTGTAGACACCACCGAGCGGCGCCCAGCCCGCAAGCCAGGTGCCCGTCTGCGAATAGCCCAGCGACAGCCAACCGAAGCCGGACAAGAACCAACCCCGCACCCATTCGAGCAGCACCCATCCTGCCGGCAACGCGATCAGCCAACGGACCGCACCCTGCTGCGGAAAAAAGCGTGCTGCCACATATCCGAGCAACGCCGAATAGCAGGCCATCAGGGCCACCAGACCGAGCATCAACGCCAAGGCGAGCCACAGCGGTGCCTTGCCGAAGCCGTGGATGCTGACGTAAAGCCAATAAGTGCCGGCTGCGAAAGTGCCACAGCCGAAAGCAAAACCCAGCGACGCGGCTCTGCCGGGCGATGCCGCCCTGACAGACGACGCCGGCTGAGCGGGCGAATCGCCCCGCGTCGGCGCGGCGCTGCCCCACAACGAAAACAGCACGGCGGGCGCGACGATGGCCAATGGCCAAAGATTGAACGGCGCGAATGCGAGTGACAGGGCTGCACCGGCAAGCAAGGCCACGAGGTGTACCTGTACGGCCGCGCCGCTGCCATCCAGAGCGGCTCGGAGCAGCCGGACGAACGCCGCGTCGGCGCTCAGTCGTTGCTCCCGCGATCTTCGATGGGAAGTACGTCTTGCGGCGGAATGACCTTGAGCGCGTCGACCCGGCGGCGATCGGCACGCAGCACGCGCATCTCGATGCCCTCGATGATCACGGTCTCGCCGCGACGCGGCAAATGCCCGAGTTGCTGCATCACGAGACCGGCAACGGTGTCGAATTCGGCATCCGACAACGCCGTGCCGAAGTATTCGTTGAACTCGGCGATCGGCGTCCCGCCACGCACCACGAACTGACGCTCGGCTTCCTTGCGGATGTTGCTGTCGTCCTCGACGTCGAACTCGTCGTCGATTTCGCCGACGATCTGCTCGATCGCGTCTTCGATGGTGACCAGCCCTGACACGCCGCCGTATTCGTCGACCACGATGGCCATGTGGTTTCGATTTCGACGGAATTCTTTGAGCAACACGTTGACACGCTTCGACTCTGGCACCACGACGGCCGATCGCATGCACTCGCGGATGTCGAAGTCGTCTTCACGCCCCGAGGCGTACAGGCGCAATACATCTTTGGCGAGCAGGATACCGACCACATCGTCGCGATCGTCATCGATCACCGGAAAACGCGAGTGCCCGGACTCGACGATGACCGGCAGCAGTTTTTCCGGTGGATCGTCACGGCGCACGGCGACCATTTGCGCACGCGGAATCATGATGTCGCGCACCTGCAGGTCGGACACGCCGAGCACGCCTTCGAGCATCTGCAGGGCGTCGGCGTCGATCACCCCGCGCTCGAGCGCCTGACGCATGAGCTGCGCAAGATCTTCGCGATCTTCGGCCTCGCCGGAGAGCGCACGCCCGAGCTTGCGTATCCAGCTCATGGAACTGTATCGCGGGTTGGTCATCGTCGCTCCGACACGGCTGCTCGCTCCGAAACGGCTGAGGAAATACGATAAGGATCGGCGATGCCGAAACGCGCGAGGATCAGGCGCTCGCGACGCTCCATGCGCGTGGCATCCGACTCGCGCTCGTGGTCGTGGCCGAGCAGATGCAAGGCGCCGTGGACGAGCAGGTGCGCCCAGTGGTCATCGACTCGTTTGTGCTGTTGCTTCGCCTCGCGCACCACGACCGGCGCACACACCACGATGTCGCCCAAAGAGCGGCGCGCCTTGCCGTCCGCCGCATCAGCAGGCGCCGGAAACGACAGCACGTTGGTGGGATAATCGCGACCGCGCCAGAGCAAATTGAGCCTTCGGCCCTCGGCAACGCCGACGATGCGTACCGCGAGCTCCGCGCCGTTTCCCTTTGCACCCACGGCCTCTCGCACCCAGCGCCCGATACGCACTGTGCCCGGCACGCCACGACGCACGCTGCTGCGCACCTCGACGACGAGTTTGGCCCTGCCACGCGTCACGAACTGCCGGCCCCGTCGAGCGCTTCGTAGGCCTGCACGATGCGTTGCACCAGCGGGTGACGTACCACGTCGCGCGCTTCAAAGAATTGAAAGCCTACGCCCTGAACGCTCCGCAACACCTCGAGTACGTGCCGCAGTCCCGAGAGCTTGCCGACCGGCAGGTCGGTCTGCGTGACATCGCCCGTCACCACCGCCCGTGAGCCGAAGCCGATGCGCGTGAGGAACATTTTCATTTGCTCGACGGTGGTGTTCTGCGCCTCGTCGAGGATGATGAAGGAATCATTGAGGGAACGGCCGCGCATGAAAGCAAGCGGCGCGACTTCGATCACGTTGCGCTCGATGAGTTTGGCGACCCGATCGAAACCCATCATTTCGTAGAGGGCGTCGTACATGGGCCGCAAGTAGGGATCGACCTTCTGGGTGAGGTCGCCAGGCAAAAACCCTAGCCGCTCGCCGGCCTCGACGGCGGGGCGCACGAGCACGATGCGTCGCACCCGGTCGGCTTGCAGCGCCTCGACGGCGCAGGCCACGGCGAGATAGGTCTTGCCGGTGCCGGCCGGTCCGACGCCGAAAGTGAGATCGTTCCGCCTAATGCGCCGCAGATATTCGCGCTGATTGGCTCCGCGCGCGCGGATCGTGCCGCGCAGGGTGCGCAGACCCGTCTCGGCGTCGTCCGCATCGCCCGCCACATCGCCCACGACCTCGGTGTCTTTGATCGCGGCGGCGGACTCGACGCCGGCGCCTTGAGGCGTGGCGGCGGACTCTGCGGGCGAACGGCTGCGCTGCGTTTGATCGGTATCGTGATCGCGCAGTGCGAGATGCACGGTCTCGGGAGTGATGTCCTCGGTGCGGGTGATACGGAAGAGTTCTCGCAGCAACGCCTCGGCAGCGATCGCTTTATCGCCCTGAACGCGGAAACTGCTGCCGCGACGTCGCACCTCGACACCCAGCCTCGATTCGACGAGTCGCAGATTTTCGTCCAGCGGGCCGCAAAGATTGGCGAGCCGTTCGTTGTCGGAGGGCTCGAGGGAAAACTCGCGCAGCGCCAAAGCAGGAGAGTCAGCCACGGACAGCCTCGGCGGCAGCGATGCGACCGCGCAGCGAATGAGCCTTCGCCTCGGTGATTTCGACGTCGACGAAGTGACCGAGCAGCTTGGCCGGTCCCGGGAAATTGACCCAGCGATTGTCTTCGGTACGTCCGGCCAGTTCGCTTTGATCTTTGCGGGAGGGTCGCTCGATCAGCACGCGCTGCACACTGCCCACCAGCGAGCGACTGCGCGCCTGGGCGTTTTCTTCGAGCAAAGCCTGCAAGCGCGCGAGCCGCTCCTGTTTTTCCGCGTGCGGCGTCTCGTCGGGCAACGATGCGGCGGGCGTGCCCGGTCGGCGGCTGTAGAGGAAGCTGAACGACTGGTCAATTTGAAGGTCGCGCACCAAGCTCATCGTGGCTTCGAAGTCGCGCTCGGTCTCGCCGGGAAAGCCGACGATGAAATCGGAGGTGACGGAGATGTCGGGTCGCACGCCGCGCAGCTTGCGAATGCGCGACTTGAACTCGAGCGCGGTGTAGCCGCGCTTCATGAGTGCGAGCACGCGATCCGAGCCCGACTGCACCGGAAGATGCAGATGATTGGCGAGTTTCGGCAGGCTGGCGTAGGCCTCGATGAGGCTGTCGTCGAACTCGAGTGGATGCGAGGTGGTGAAGCGGATGCGTTCGACTCCCTCGATGGCAGCAACGTGATGCAACAAGGTCGCAAGGTCAACGAGAGCGCCATCGGTCATGGTGCCTCGATAGGCGTTGACGTTCTGACCGAGCAGCGTGATCTCGCGCACGCCTTGCGCGGCGAGCTGCGCAACTTCGGCGACGACCGAATCGAGTGGACGACTGATTTCATCGCCACGGGTGTAAGGCACCACGCAGAAACTGCAGTACTTGCTGCAACCTTCCATGATGGAGACGAAAGCCGTCGCCCCCTCGGCGCGCGGCGCAGGCAGATGGTCGAATTTCTCGATTTCGGGAAAGCTGATGTCGATGACGGAGCGGCCATGGGCGCGCAGGTCGGAGATCATCTGCGGCAGGCGGTGCACCGTCTGCGGGCCGAACACCAGATCGATCTGTGGCGCAGCCTTGACGAGTTGATCGCCCTCTTGGCTTGCAACGCAGCCACCGACACCGATGATGACACCGGGTCGCAAATCTTTGATCTGCTTCCACTCACCCAGCAACGAAAACACCTTGGACTCGGCCTTTTCGCGGACCGAGCAGGTGTTGACCAGCAGTACGTCGGCCTCGGCCGGGTTGTCGGTGGGCTGCAAACCCGCAGCGGCCTCGAGCACATCGCCCATGCGGGACGAGTCGTACTCGTTCATCTGGCAGCCGTAGGTTTTGATGTAGTACCGGCCGGTTGTGGAGGTTCGGGATTCGTCCATGAGTCGGGAACGCTCGGTGAAGGTCGAGTCGCTCAAAAGGGAATGTCGTCGTCGAACTCGTCTTTTTCGGTGCTGCTGCGAACGGGCTCGCCGAAGCTTGCCTCGCCACCCGATGCGGCCCGACTGGAACCGGAGGAGCGACCCTCGCCTCCCCCCATGCCGCCGCGTCCGCCACCGAGCATCTG
>RGYP01000119.1 GCA_010031985.1 Gammaproteobacteria bacterium | reverse complement strand
CGATCAAGAGCAGCACTATCCCGCCGAGCACGAGCAAGGCAACCCGCAGGTCTCCGGTCAAAGAATTCAGCACATCTTCCATTTTTTCAGAACGACTCCATCAACGCGAGACCGCAGGGCTGCCACACCATGATCCTCAAGTAGCAGCAAGCCGAACCGCCTCGTCGACATCGACCGCAACCAGACGCGACACACCGGGTTCGTTCATGGTCACACCGAGCAACTGCGAAGCAAGCTCCATCGTCACCTTGTTGTGGGTGATGAAAATGAACTGGATCCGATTAGCCATCTCGCGAACGATGTCGCAGAACCGGCCGACATTGTTCTCATCGAGCGGGGCGTCGACTTCGTCCAGCAGACAGAACGGCGCCGGGTTCAGATCGAAGATGGAGAATACGAGTGCCACTGCCGTCAACGCCTTCTCGCCACCCGACAGCTGCGAAATGGTGACGTTCCGCTTGCCGGGCGGTCGCGCCATGATCGCGACACCCGCCGTCAGCGGATCGTCGCCCGCGAGTTCGAGGTACGCGTGCCCACCGCCGAACAGCCGCGGAAATTTCTCCTGCAGGCCAGCGTTGATTTTATTGAACGTGTCGTCGAAGCGCGTGCGCGTCTCGCGGTCGATCTTGTGCATCGCGTCTTCGAGCGTCGCCAGCGCCGAAGTCAGATCGGCAAATTGCCGATCGAGATATTCCTTGCGCTCGCTATTTTCTTTGAGCTCGTCGATCGCGGCAAGGTTGACCTGCCCCAGCTTTTCGATGTCGGTACGCGTGTCGGCGAGCTGGGTCTCCCAATCAGCGACTTCTGATTCGGGCACGAGCCCGGCACGAATTTCTTCAATGTCGAACTGGGTTGCCGCGAACTGCTCGGCGATCGACTCGCGACGAACACGCGTTTCTTGCGCAGCGAGACGCGCCACTTCCATGGCTTCGCGCGCGTCGCCGACGCGACGCTCGGCTGTCTGACGCTGCTCATCGAGCGAGCGCAGCTCCGCATCGGCCTCATCGAGCATGCGCCGCGCCTGCGAAAGATCGGTCTCGACTTCGAGACGACGCGACAACAAGCCCTCCAGCACGCCTTCGAGTTCGAGGATCGGCGCCTCGCCACCCACGAGCTCGGACTCGAGTTCGCTGACGCGTGCCAGCAATTGCGCGCGCTGCTCGACGGCGCGGGCAATTCCGGTTTCCATCGATCCGGCCGCCGTCCGACGCCCCTCGGCACGCACCAGCAGATCACGCGCCGCAAGTTGTGCCATCTGCGCGGCCGTGCGTGCCTGCGACAACGCATCGCGAGCGAGTTCGCGAGAGGCGTCGAGGTCCGGTCGTCGCGCATCCAATTCATTGAGCCGCACGAGCCCGCGCTCGAGTTCGGCGCGCGCGCGAGCCAGGGTTTCCTCGGTGACCCCCATCTCGCGGGTGACTTCGGTGGATTCTTCTTCGAGGCGCTGACGCCGCAGCGTCGATTCTTGTACCCGCGCACGCGAGGCCTCGAGCTGGCCGAGCAGATCGGCGTGCTCGCGATGCGCCAGCTGGATACGACCCTGCACGGTGTCGAGTGCGACCTCGGCCACGCCGAGCGCCGTGCGCGCGGCCTGCAGCGAGGATTCGAGTTCGCGAACCCGACGATCCGCCTCGTCACCGCCACCACGCAAGGCTTTGAGGCGTTGCTCGCGCTCGAGCACTCCGGCATGCGGGTCGCCGCCACGGGCGACACGCAACCAGCCCCGACCGACCCACTCTCCCGATGGCGTAATGACCGATTCACCACGGCCGAGTGAGCGACGCGCCTGAAGCGCCTCACCAAGCGTGCCGACCACGCGCACGGATTCGAGCACTTCGAGCACCGCGGCCGGGCCCTGCACTTTTGACGACAAGCGCCCCGCCGCACCGGCCATGGCCGAACCCGAACCCTCGAAAATGGCGAACTGCGCCCCGTCGGCCTGAGCGAGCGCATCGATGAGCCCATCGAGCTCGCCCACGCAAACGGCTTCGAGGTAGTCGCCGAGCACCGTCTCGACGGCACGCTCGTAACCCGATTCGACCGTCAGCGTCTCGGCGACACGCTGGCGATCGGCGAGTCCTGCGCCTCGCAGCCACTCGTTGGCGCGCGCGTCGGCCTGCCCGAGCGCTGCGCGCTGCAGTGCCTCGACCGACATGACTTCTGCGCGCACACGTTCGCGGTGACTGCGCGCCGATTCGAGCTGCTCTTCGAAAGACAGCTGCGAAGCGCGCAGACGCTGGACTTCGACGAGCGCAGTCGCGAGATTTTGCGACAGGCCGTCGGCCGTGGTCCGGGCTTGCGATTCACGCTCGCCGAGCTCGAAAAGCTGGCCCTGCACTTCCTGCTGCAGCAACGCGTCGCGTTCGACATCGAGACGATCGCGCTGCGAGCGCAAGCGACGCAGCTGATTTTCGAGCTGCTCGATGCGCGCCCGCTCGACCTGCACGGTCTGGTTCGCGGTGCCGAGTTCCTGATTGAAACTTTCCCATTGCCGCTGCCAATCAGCCTGTGCGTGCTCGGCAGACTCGAGATGGTTCGCCGCGTCGCCCTCTGCGTGCCGCGCGCGATCGATCTCGGGAGCGAGGCGTGCGAGCTCGTCGCGAATCGTGACGAGCTCCTGCTCATCGCGCGCGATCTGCACGGCGAGTGCTTCGAGCGTGGTTCGTGACTGCGCGAGATCACGGCGCTTGGCCTCGCGAGTCTCGCGTGCAAACTGGATCTGCTGCTCGGTGCGCGATATGTCGGCACCGACACCGTAGTAGCGCGCCTGCACTTGCGAGACGGTGTCGTTTTGCTCGGCATGAAAGGCACGCTGGGTTTCGATCGCCGCCTCGGCCGAGCGCAAGTCGGCAAGTGCCGCCTGCATCGCGAGTTCTTTCTCGCGCACCGCGGAATCTTGTACCTCTGCGCCGCTGTCGAGATCGCGCAAGCGCAGCGCGAGGAGCTCGGCCGTCAACCGACGCTCGCGTTGCTTGAGCTCCTGGTAGCGTCTCGCGGCGGTCGCCTGACGCTGCAAGTGGCGAATCTGTTTGTCGATTTCGTCGCGCAGATCTTGCAGCCGCTCGAGGTTTTCGCGGGTGTCGGCGATTCGCGATTCGGTTTCCTTGCGGCGTTCTTTGTACTTCGAGATACCCGCGGCCTCTTCGACGAACGCGCGCATGTCATCGGCCTTGGCCTCGATGACGCGCGAGATCATGCCCTGCTCGATGATCGCGTAGCTGCGTGAGCCGAGACCGGTGCCGAGGAAAAGCTGCGTGATGTCCTTGCGACGGCAACGTGCGCCGTTGATGAAGTACGCGCTCGCGCCATCGCGGCTGACCTCGCGCCGCAGCGACACCTCGTTGAATGCCGCGTAGGCGCCGCCGATCTTGCCGTCTGCGTTGTCGAACACCAGTTCGACCGACGCCTTGCCGACCGGCTTGCGCGCACTCGAGCCGTTGAAAACGACGTCGGCCATCGAGTCGCCACGCAAGTGTTTGGCGGAAAGCTCGCCCATCACCCAGCGTACGGCATCGATCACGTTGGACTTGCCGCAGCCGTTCGGCCCGACGACGCCGGTGAGATTACTCGGGAAAGTGACGCTGGTCGGATCCACGAAGGATTTGAATCCCGCCAGCTTGATCTTGGTCAAACGCATCGTGTGAAAAATCTCCTCGGCGAGAGCCCGCCGAATGGGCGCGTAGTGTAAATTAAACCGTCATCAATCGCCCTCCCACTCACACCATGCCCTCGCAACCTTCCACGCAACTCGAGACCTTCCCCAACCCAAAGCCGGAGATCGACTACACCATTCGGATGTCGATTCCCGAATTCACCTGCCTTTGTCCGAAGACGGGGCAGCCCGATTTCGCCACGCTGCAACTCGAGTACGTGCCGGACGCGCGCTGCGTCGAACTCAAATCGCTCAAGTCCTACGTCTGGTCGTTCCGTGATCGGGGCGCATTTCACGAGGCAGTGACCAACGAGATCGCCGATGCGCTTGCGGCAGTGACAACTCCGCGTTACATGAAGCTGACGGCGGTCTTCAACGTCCGCGGTGGCATCTACACAACGATTGTGGCCACCCGCCGTCAGCCCAAATGGACCCCGGAACCGACCATCGAGTTGCCCTGAGCGCCACGCACTTCCCTGCACGGGTCTTTGCCGGTATTCTCGCGCGTCCCGCAGAGCACCTTGTGAAAAAGGAGCGTCTGATGACGGCCAAAAAAACTGCCACGAAGCCTGTCAAAATCAGCAAGCCTGCAGTCAAGTCTGCAGTCAAACCTGCTGCCAAGAAGGCCCCGCCAACCAAGTCGACAGCCAAGCCTGCCGCCAAGAAAACCGTGACCAAAACAGCCACTTCCGCCAAAAAGCTCGAAACGTCCCAGCAGCCAGCAGCGGCCGCCAAAAAGCCCGCTGCCAAGAGCGCCGCAGCCGCGCCAGCGAAAGCTGCCGCTTCCGCCAAGGCGCCTGCCGTCGCCAAATCGTCCGAACCCAAGACGGGGCCACGCAAGGAAAAAGAGGTCATCGCCACCTTCGTGCAGCGCAACCCGCGGCCGGTCGCATTGCCTAGCGATGCCGAGGACGGCGAAGATCACAATCTGCTCGCCGGTCCCCGTAACGTACAGCCCTACATCGTCAAGCGCGGCGAACAGTACATGAGCCGCGCTCAACTCGATCACTTCCGCATGATCCTGCAGACCTGGAAACGCGATCTCATGCGCGAGGTCGATCGTACGGTGTCGCACATGAAGGACGAGGCGGCAAATTTCCCCGATCCCAACGATCGCGCCACCCAAGAAGAGGAATTCAGCCTCGAACTGCGCACCCGGGATCGCGAACGCAAACTCATCCGCAAAATCGAAGAGGCGCTCGAGCGCATCGAAGATGGCAGCTACGGCTACTGTCTCGAAACCGGTGAAGAGATCGGTATCAAGCGTCTCGAGGCGCGCCCCGTCGCCACGCTCAGTCTCGAGGCGCAGGAGCGTCGCGAGCGCCGCGAGAAGCAGTACGGCGACCGCGACGATCGCTACCGCTGAATAATCCCCGCCGCGGCCGTTTCGCACCGACTCCGTCGGGGCCGCTGCATCTTGGGTCCCTGCTGACGGCGGTCGCGAGTTGGCTCGACGCCAATCGACGCGGTGAGTGGCTACTGCGAATCGACGACCTCGACCAACCGCGCTGCCGCCCCGAACACGAGGCGTCAATCCGCAATTCGCTAATCGCCTTCGCCCTTAACTCCCCGCTACCGCCGTCGCGCCAGAGCGATCGTTCGGCGCGGTATGCCGAGGCACTGACCGCGCTCGGCGAACGAGTGCCGCTCTTTTTTTGTGATTGCACGCGTCGCGACCTGCTCGGCGAGGACGACCCTTGTTGCGTGCGCGACTGCCGACGTCGTCACTGCGACCCGCAAAATTCGGCGCTGCGAGCCGATCTCACCGTACTTGCGGCCTGCGCGATCACCGATCGTAGTCTCGGCAAGCTGGCTTTCGAGCCGCAAATTCAGCGCGACGTCGTAGTCCGACGTCGCGATGGGCTGTACAGCTATCAACTCGCTTGCGTGATTGACGATGCCGATCAGGGCATCACCGATGTCGTGCGCGGGGCCGACTTGCTGCCGAGTACGCGCTGGCAGCTCGCGCTTCAGCAAGCGCTCGAACTCGAGAGGCCAAGCTACCTGCACTTGCCGCTCGTCGTCGAGGCCGACGGCCGCAAGCTGGCGAAGTCGCGCCATGCCGCCGCGATTGAACCGCAGTTCGCGGTACAGCAACTACGGCAGGCACTCGGGTGGCTGAAACAAGAGACGCCGCCCGCCGAGTGCAACTCGACGGCGGCGATTCTGGATTGGGCGCTATCTCGATGGGATCCGGCGCGGTTCGCCGGAGTCGAGACCGTCTCTTAGCGCGGCTCGACGTCCTTCATCGACAGGCGCACACGCCCCTGACGATCGACTTCGAGCACCTTGACCATGACCACATCGCCTTCCTTGAGCTTGTCAGAGACACGTTCCACACGCTCGTTGGAGATCTGCGAAATGTGCACGAGACCATCG
>RGYP01000118.1 GCA_010031985.1 Gammaproteobacteria bacterium | reverse complement strand
AGCGACAGCGGTACGAGATTGCCACAAAGAATTCCGTAGTCGCGAACGTCGCCACCACTGCGCAGTCGCATGCCAAACTCGTGCAACGACAGACGCAAAGTACCGAGAGAGGTCGGCAATAGCAGGACGTCGTCCTGCAGCACGGGTTCGCCAGCGAGCTGCGCCGGCGCCATGCGCCCCCAATCGGGAACGAATGGATCGAGCGCCGAGTTCATGCGAGTTCGAGCACCGGCACGCTCCAGCGTGAAGCCAGCGCACGGAGCGCATCGCGATGATCGCCGTAGGCGAGCGCAAAATGATGCTCAAGGGCCTCATCGAGAATGCGCGCGCTGACGTCGGCTGCCGAACGATCGAAGCGCACCGTACCCGAGCATCCGGTGAACGCCATCGGCGCACGCACCACCTCTGCACCAGCGATCACGAGCTTGAGTGCGTTGCGCGAGCGTGACAGGCGCGCGAGCGTGATACGACCCGGCTTGATCGGAAACTGATACAGCAGCGGCATCCGTCGATTGGTATGAATGGTGGCCTCGGGTTTGAACTCGGGGTCACACATCGAGATCGGTGCGAGTCCGCAGTGCCAAAGCACTGCCGTATCGTCGGCTGCCGTGATGTCGACGAGATCGGCCATCCATGCAGGCTCTCCGGCGAGTTCCTGCAAAATGAGTTGCGTCACCGAGCCGTTGACGTCGGCCTCGCAAGCCGACGGCACTTTCTTTTGGTTCATCATCGCCATCGGACCACAAGCTGCGCAGCCGTACTCGGTGAACATCTCGGGCCAGCAGCGCACCGCAAGGCCGCGAGCGCCGGTGTCGCGTTGCACATCTTCGAGCGCACAAAATACGCGGAACGAACGATCAAGCTGCTCGGTATCGACTTCGCCAAGGCCGGCCACTTGCGCCCCCGCGCGATCTTTGACCACCGCCACTCGTCCGGCATCGGTTGCACGCGCGCGCTCGAAAAGCTCGTCCAGCGTCACGTGATCGACCTTGATGCGCGCGAGTCGAGCTAGAAGATCAGGATCGAACTCGCAGGTATCGAAACCATCGGGATGCTTGCCAACTACGGTGATGCGTGAATCTGCGAGGCTCTCGAGTACTCGCTCGGCAGACTGCTCCGCCCTTCGGCGGCGATCGACGTCGAGAGCTGCAAAAGCCGACTCCGACGAAGGTAGCGACGATGCCAGCCCCGACGAAGCAGGCAAAGAATATGGTCGCGCCAAGGCACGCAACGAGTCGGCGAGCTGCGGCGCAGCCGGGTCGGCGTAGAGCGAACCATGCGCCACTCCCGCTCGGCCGAGCGCATGCGCCGCGAGGTTGAGTCCGCAATAGGCGTTCAGTCGCAAGCGACCACCGATTCGCGGCTCGGGTACCGCCCAGATCGCAAGCGGCGTGCGCGCCTCGCGCGCGAGCTTCACCGTCATGGTCGCATCGGTAAAGGTCACCTGCAGGATCAACAGCAAATCGATGGGCCCTGCGGCATTGATTTCTGCGATCGCGCGCTCCGCCGCATCGCGATCGAAGAGCAGTGCACGCGAACCGACGGTACGGATGCCCGCGGCCTCGAGCGCTGCGAACGCGCGATTTTTCATGTCTTCGGCGAACGGAACGTCAAAAGTGGGGCGCGCCAGCGCCGCAACGCCATAGGTCAACATTTTCAGGCTCCGAAACCTTGGTAAACATGACGGAAGCTTGCATCGGCAGGTTCTACCCGCGCCCCACCCGAGCCGTAACACGGGTGCGCGGACCAAGCGCCGGCCGATGAATCGGTCAGGGCGTTGAGTTCGCGCATGTAGTTGCAGGCCTCGCCACGCAAGCCGCTGCGGATCGCCTCCCAATCGGGAAAGTGCGCGAATGCTTTGGACCAAATCGCCCTGCCGGCTAGGTATCCCGATGCCCCTGCGCGATAGGCATGCGTGAGAATGCGACGGAATTCGTCCATGCCGGCACCGGCCGACAACATCACCCAGGGCCTGCCCGCTGCCGAGCCCAGCGCATCGAACCAGCGTTGCGCCTCTTCCCAACCGGGTGCGCCCACACCGGGCACATCGGCGGCTGCAAGTGGACTTTCGAGCTTGAAGAGATCGACTCCGAATTTCGGGTGCGCAAAGGTGCGTACGCTCTCCAACACCAACTGCGGATGCTTGGTCTTCATCTCGACGTAATCGCGCGTCTGCTCCTGATCGGCCGCGAGCGGATAAACCAGAAGTTCGAACACGAAAGGAATGTCGTAGCGAGCGCAGGCTTCGCCGATACGCTGCGTGAAATCTTGTTGCGCCTGGCAAACCGCGGGGTCGGCGTCGGGTCGATACCAGGTGAGCACCTTCACGGCGTCGCCACCGATACGCTTGATCTTCTCCACCGACCAGTCGTCGATCTCGGAGGAAAAGCGCCCAGCCGGCGTCTCGCGGAAAATCGAGTCTTCGAGAGTGACGATCAGACCGCGCGACGCCTGCAGCTTGGTGACGCCGCGCGGATAAGCGTAGTGCGGGTCGAGCAGCATGGCCGAGGAGCCGCCCTGCAACTCCTCGATCAGCATTTCTTTGAATGATGCCACGTCTTCCCAGGGCGCTTCGCTGGTGCCACGCTTGGCTTTGATCGGGTTTTTGATGGGCGGCCGCTGGTCCACCGCGGTCATCTTGAAGCGCCCGGAGGCATCGGCCATACGGCGCATGCCCCAGAATTTCCCAGCCGACAATTTCATGATCTCTCCAGCAATGCGTCTCGTTCGATGCGCGTGGGCGTACCTGCGCGACCGCCCGCGCGCGTGACCTTGATCGCGGCAGCCGCAGACGCGGCGCGTACGGCCACCTCCTCGCTTGAGCCCTCAGCGAGTGCAAGCGCAAAGGCACCGTGCCACACGTCACCAGCGCCCAGCGTGTCCACCGCCGTCACTCGGAACGCCGGTAAATGCCGCATCACCGGCGAACGGCCGGACACGCGGCCGTCGGCGATGAGTACGCCGGCAGCACCCTGCGTGACGCAGCACCAACGAGCTCGACTCTCGGCGAGCTCGCGCAAAGCCTCGCTCGTGGCTGCCGTATCCTCGCTGCAACCCGAAAAATCGCGCAGCCCAGCCAAAGAAAAGGCGATGTGAGTGGCGGCCTCGAACAACCGTCCGTCTTTGGGCACAGGCACGTCGGCATCGAGCACCGCCGGCAGCCCTGCCGCAGTCGCGCGCCGCAGCAGGCGTTCGGCGCCCTGAGGCCAACGCGTGTCGGCGAGCACCGCCGCAACATCATCGAGCGACACCTCGTCGAGCCACGACGGATCGACCGGCAAGGAAGCATCGGTGTGGTTGACGATCAGGCGCTCGCCCGCATCGTCGACGAACACCGCCGACACCGAGGACTGATGCCCCGCGAAGCAACGCAGATGATGGCAATCGACGCCATAGCGCTCGAGCTCGGTGCGGATCGTCGTCGCCACCGCATCTTCACCCAGGCGCGATACCAACCGTGCCGCGCCACCCAAGCGCACGACGGTGACCGCCGCCGTGGCTGCGGGCCCGCCGCCTGCTTCGCAGTAACCGCTGGCACGATGCTTCTCGGCGCCATGCGGCAACTGCGGCGTGCGGAAAATGAAGTCCTGCACGGCATGACCCACGCACAGAACGCGCTTCATGTCAGAGTGATGTCGTAGACGAGATGGCTCGTGTCGCAACGGCTGAGGCGCCACTCGACACGCTTGCCGTCGACGGAGTAGGCCACCCGCTCGACTTGCAACAAGGGCGTGCCCAGCGGCACACCGAGCCGCCGTTCATCGTCACGACGCGCAAGGTCGGCACGCAATTTTTCGTGGGTCGAGACGATGTTGATGCCGTACTCGCGCTGGTAGAGCGCATAAAGCGCATTCGGCAAGGGCGAGTGTGCGTCGAGTCGCGGAAAAACGGATTCTGGCAACACGATGCGCTCGACGGCAATCGGCTGCTCGTCGACGAAACGCGTGCGCACGATCTCGAACACTTCGGCGGTTTCCGGCAGCGCCAGCGCACGCGCCTCGGGCGAGCGGATTTTGCGGCGACGTATCGACTCATCGCCACTCGTGGGTACGGCACGTTGCTCATCGGCTCGGGTCAACCGGAAGAAACGGAACAGCGAACGCTCCTGCGTGAGTTCCGCGACGAACGTGCCTTTGCCCTGACGACGATCGATGACCTTGTCGAGCGCGAGCGCATCGAGTGCTTTGCGAACCGTGCCTTGGCTGACGCCGAGTTGCGCGGCCAGTGCTTGCTCGCTGGGCAACGATTGCCCGGCTTTCCATTCACCGTTGGCGATGCGCTTGATGAGCGCCTCGTAGACTTGGCTGTAGAGCGGGCGATACTGTGGGGCGCTGTCCATTTTTGGTGGAGAATTGCTGGCCAAAGCCGATGGTAGCGCGCCGCTTGCAGCCATAGGTGTCATGTGTTTAGTATCTTATATAAGACTTGCAGTCCGCAAGCGAACCCCAAGGAGTCCGAGGAGTGAGCGTTCCACAATTGCTCGTGCACGATCGCAAGGACAACGTCGGCGTCGTGGTGGTCGAGAATCTCAAGGCTGGCACCGACATGCTTTGTGTCATCACCGAAGATAATTCCGATTTCCGACTCACGGTGCGTCACGACGTGCCAATCGGTCACAAGGTCGCCCTCGCCGACCTCAAGGTCGGCGACACCGTCACCAAATACGGGCAGGACATCGGCAAGATCGTCGCGCCGGTCGCGCGCGGCGAGCACGTGCATGTCCACAATCTCAAGACCAAGCGCTGGTAGGAACCGACGATGACTCAAAATAATCGCAAAATCTGGGGCTATCGCCGCGAAAACGGCCGCGTCGGCGTGCGCAACTACGTCGCCATCCTGCCGGTCGACGACATCTCGAACGCGGCCTGCGAAGCCGTTGCCAACAACATCAAGGGGACCATCGCCCTGCCTCACGCCTACGGGCGCTTGCAGTTCGGTGCCGACCTCGACCTGCATTTCCGCACCATGATCGGTACCGGTGCGAACCCGAATGTCGCCGCCTGCATCGTCATCGGTATCGAGCCCGGCTGGACGCAGCGCATCGTCGACGGCATTGCCAAGACCGGCAAGCCCGTGGCCGGCTTCTGGATCGAAGGAAATGGCGATATCGCAACGGTTGCTGCGGCATCGCGCAAGGCCAAAGAATTCGTACACCTGACTTCGGGTCAAGTGCGCGTCGAGTGCGACATCTCCGAGTTGTGGGTGGCCGCCAAATGCGGCGAGAGCGACACCACGACGGGTCTTGCCTCATGCCCCACCGTCGGCAACATGTACGACAAACTGGTGCCCGCCGGTCTCTACGGCTGCTTCGGCGAAACCTCCGAACTCACGGGCGCCGAGCATCTCGCGGCGGCACGCGCCGTCTCGCCGGAGATTCGCGACAAGTTCATGAAGACCTGGCAGGCCTATCAGGATGACGTCATCGAGGCCCACAAGACTTCCGACCTCTCCGAGAGCCAACCCACCAAGGGCAATATCGCCGGCGGTCTGACGACCATCGAAGAAAAAGCGCTCGGCAACCTCGAGAAGATCGGCAAGAAGGTCAAGTTCATCGACGTGCTCGAGCCCGCCGAGGCACCGGCGCGCGGACCGGGACTTTATTTCATGGACACGTCTTCGGCGGCGGCCGAGTGCTGCACGCTGCAGGCAGCGGCCGGGTACGTGATCCACATCTTTCCGACGGGTCAGGGCAACGTGATCGGCAATCCGATCATGCCGGTCATCAAAGTCACCGGTAATCCGCGTACCGTGCGCCTGATGCCGGAGCACATCGATGTCGACGTGTCAGGTGTGGTGCGTCGCGAGATGACCATCGATCAAGCCGGCGATTCACTGATCGACTGCATCGCGCACACCGCCAACGGTCGCCTCACGGCGGCAGAGGCACTCGGTCACGTCGAGTTCGTGATGACCAAGCTCTATCGCAGCGCCTGAGTCACTTTCGTGGAAGGAACGATCCGCCTGACTCTGGCGGAAGCCGAGTCTCTCGCGAGTGCGGCGCTGCGCGCCAACGGCGCCTCGACAAACGCGG
>RGYP01000117.1 GCA_010031985.1 Gammaproteobacteria bacterium | reverse complement strand
CGCGCCGAAATCACGGCCACCTTCGAAATGGGCGCCGCCCCTGCAAGCCTGCGTGCGCTGCTCGAAGAGCAAAGCATCGAGGGCGACGACGAACTCGTCGTGCGCCGGGTCATCACCCGCGAGGGCAAATCGCGCGCGTATCTCAACGGACAGCAAGTGCCCCTGCAGGTGCTGCGGCAGGTCGGCGAATCGCTCGCCGAAATCCACGGTCAGCACGAATTCCAAACCCTGGTCCGCGGCAGCGCACAGCGCGAACTGCTCGATGCCTACGCCGGCTGCGCCGCACTCGCCGACGACGTGGCGCGTCTTCATCGAACGCGTCTGCAGCACTCCGCCGACCTTGCCGCACTCGAAAATGCTGCGCGCGATCGCGATGCACGGCTCGACCTCTTGCGTCATCAATGCAGCGAACTGAAGGCGTTGGCACTGCAGCCGGGCGAACTCGGCAATCTCAACGAAGAACGCAACCGTCTCGCCAACTCCGGCAAGTTGGCCGCATCGGCGCGCGGGGCACTCGACATCCTCTACGAGGCCGAGGGTAGCAATGCGCACGCCGCCGCATCGCGCGCGCTCGCCATCCTGCGTCAGGGGGCGGCGCTCGACCCCGCGCTCGAGGCGTTGCTGCCGGGACTGGAAGAAGCGCTCATACGGATCAACGACAGCGCCCACGAACTCACCCGCTATCTCGAGTTGAGTTTGCCGAGCACGCGACCGTCACAGGCGACCTCGGCGGTGGAGTCGGGGCGATCGATGAGGCGCACTTCGATGATCGAGGTTGCCGAGACCAAAATCGGGCGGTCGGACAGCGTATGCGGGCAGATCGGCGCGACCACGACGACGTCGAGGCCGGGCTCGACGATGGGACCGCCGCAAGAGAGCGCGTAGGCCGTGGAGCCGGTGGCGCTCGCGACGACGAGACCGTCGCCACCGTGGCTGTTGACGAAGCGGCCGTTGATCCAGGTTTCGAAGTCGATGAGATGCCCGCTGCGGTGGGTCTGCAGCACGATGTCGTTGAGCGCGAGGCCTGCGAGTTTTTCACCGCCCTGCACGACGAGTTCGGCGATGAGCAGCGGCCGCTCGTCGCGCTGGCATTGGCCTTCGAGCGCGGCATCGACGGAGCTGAGCATGTCTTCGGGCATGACGTCGGTGAGAAAGCCGAGTCGACCTCGGTTGACGCCGAGGAGGGGCGTGGAGCGCCCGGCGACGAGGCGGGCTGCATAGAGCAGGGTTCCATCGCCGCCGATGGCGATGACGAGCTGAGCGCGCTCGCCGAGTTCTTGCTCGCTGACGAATTGCGCGCCGATGCCCGGCAGTCGCGAGGCT
Organism: Gammaproteobacteria bacterium; assembly: GCA_010031985.1. Taxonomy (GTDB): domain Bacteria; phylum Pseudomonadota; class Gammaproteobacteria; order Steroidobacterales; family Steroidobacteraceae; genus UBA964. The sequence continues at coordinate 4,736 of RGYP01000117.1, read as the reverse complement.
TCTTCGGCGAGTGCGATGACCTCGAGACCACGGCGGCCCAAGTGTTCGGCGAGGACGGCAGCGCTTTCGGCGACCCGGAGGTCGGCGAAGCGGGAAACGAGGGCGCAGCAGCGAATGGCGGTCATGGGCGGTGGGGGAGTCTGGAGCAGAAACAGCGGCGTAAAACCTGCGTCTTTTTATCACGCCCCGATGACGGAACCAATCGAACGATCGACGGCGCTTGACGCAGTTAAGTGGCAGTCGTTAGTTTTTGCCCATGCCCCAGGATTACGAGCGACTCAACGAGCGAGCCCAGCAGCTGCTGCGCATGCTCGTCGAGAGCTATATCCGCGATGGCCAGCCGGTCGGCTCCAGGTCCTTGTCGCGCGATTCGGGTCTGCGGCTCTCTTCGGCGACCATTCGCAACGTCATGGCCGATCTCGAAGAGCTCGGCTTCGTCGTTTCTCCGCACACTTCGGCGGGCCGGATTCCGACCGATCGCGGCTATCGCTTCTTCGTCGACACCCTGCTGCGCTCGCGACCGCTCGACGATGCGGCGCTCGCCGAGGTGCGGCGACACCTCGATTCGGCGCCGCTCGACGATCCGAAGGCGCTGGTCGCCAATGCATCGCAACTGTTGTCCAACGTCACGCAGCTCGCCGGCGTCGTGACCGTGCCGCGTGCGGCGGTCGCCTCGATCACGCAGATCGAATTCGTCGGCCTCTCCGAGAACCGCGTGCTCGTGGTGATGGTGTTCAACGATCGCGAAGTGCAGAACCGCATCATCCACTTGTCGCGGCATCACACGCCGGAAGAGTTGCGCCGGGCAGCGCAGTTCCTCAACGAACAGTTGGTCGGTCGTACCGCCGAGGCTGCGCGGCAAGAGATCCTGCGGCAACTGCAGGAGGCGCGTGAGCACATGAACGCGCTGATGCTCGATGCGATCACGGTCGCGCAGAAAATCTTTGATCAGAGCCCGGCACCGGCGAACACGAGTCTCGATTACATCGTTGCCGGCGAAACCAATTTGATGGGTGTGGCGCAGCTGACGAGCGTCGAGAAGCTGCGTCGTTTGTTCGAGGCTTTCAACGAAAAACGGGATTTCCTGCACCTGCTCGATCAGAGCTTGCATGCCGAGGGCGTGCAGATCTTCATCGGCAAGGAGTCGGGCTATCAGATCCTCGATGATTGCAGCGTCATCACGGCGCCCTACAGCGGCGACGATGGGGTGATGGGCGTGATCGGGGTCATTGGCCCCACCCGCATGGCCTACGAGCGCGTGATCCCCATCGTCGACATCACGGCCCGCCTGCTGGGTTCCGCTCTGAGCGTCCGTCGGGGCTGACCCCGGCCCCTTGAAAAGCCTCGGGGCGCCCCCAAATCGCCCTGCGGGCGAACGTTCACATCGAGGCTTCAGGGAATACACATGGGCGAATCCGATTCATCGTCCTTCAGTCCATTTCAGGCCGGCCCCGGCGAGTCGTCGGCCGCGGGCGGTGGCGTCGCGGGCTCGGAAAACGAGCTGGCGGCCGTGCGCGCGGCTTTGGCCGAAGCGCAGGCGCAGGCACAGACCGCCAAGGATCAGGCGCTGCGGGCGCTCGCCGAACTCGACAACGTGCGCAAGCGTGCACAGCGCGACGTCGAGAACGCGCATCGCTATGCACTCGAGAAGTTTGCGCAGGAATTGCTGCCGGTCAAAGACAGTCTCGACCTCGGCATCGAAAACGCCGGACGGGCGGACGTGGCGGCGCTCACCGAAGGCCAGGCGGCCACGCAACGGCTGCTCGCCAAGGCGCTCGAGCGCGCGGGGGTCGTCGAGCTGAATCCCGTGGGCGAGCCTTTCGATGCGAACTTCCACGAGGCCATGGCGGCGCAGCCCTCGGCCACCGCCGAGCCGAACTCGGTCCTTGCGGTGGTGCAGCGTGGCTACACCCTGAACGGTCGTCTGTTGCGCCCCGCGCGAGTGATTGTCGCCAAGGCGCCGGCCTGAGACGCATCACAGGCCGCCGTATCGAATCGCATTGAAAAACCGGCCTAGCGCCCCCACTTAATCGACCAATCGAAACCAGCGCGGCGAGTGCGCCGCAACGGAGAAGCATCATGGGCAAAGTCATCGGCATCGATCTCGGTACCACCAATTCCTGCGTCGCCATCATGGAAGGCGGCAAGCCACGCGTCATCGAGAACAGTGAGGGCGATCGCACCACGCCGTCGATCGTGGCCTTCACCAAGGACGACGAAGTGCTCGTCGGCCAGTCGGCCAAGCGGCAAGCGGTCACCAATCCGCAGAACACCCTGTACGCGGTCAAGCGTCTGATCGGTCGTCGCTTCGACGAGAAGATCGTGCAGAAGGACATCGACATGGTGCCCTACAAGATCGTCAAGGCCGACAACGGCGACGCCTGGATCGACGCGCAGGGCAAGAAGATGGCGCCGCCCGAGATTTCGGCGCGTGTGCTCATGAAGATGAAAAAGACCGCCGAAGATTTTCTCGGCGAAGAAGTCACCGAGGCGGTGGTCACGGTGCCGGCGTACTTCAACGACTCGCAGCGTCAGGCCACCAAAGACGCGGGTCGCATCGCGGGTCTGAACGTCAAGCGCATTATCAACGAGCCGACGGCGGCGGCGCTTGCCTACGGGCTCGACAAGTCGGGCGGTGATCGCAAGATCGCGGTCTACGATCTGGGTGGTGGCACCTTCGACGTGTCGATCATCGAGATCGCCGAAGTCGATGGCGAGCGCCAGTTCGAAGTGCTCTCGACCAACGGCGACACCTTCCTCGGCGGCGAAGATTTCGACTTGCGCGTCATCAACTTTTTGGCCGACGAATTTCAGAAGGAATCCGGCGTCGACGTGCGCAAAGATCCGCTCGCCATGCAGCGCCTCAAGGAAGCCGCCGAAAAAGCCAAGATCGAGCTTTCCTCCAGCCAGCAGACCGACATCAACTTGCCGTACATCACCATGGATGCTTCGGGACCGAAGCATCTCGCGGTGAAGTTGACGCGTGCCAAGCTCGAATCGCTGGTCGAGGACCTCGTCAAGCGCACCATCGAGCCCTGCAAGGTCGCGCTCAAGGATGCCGGTCTCTCGGCGGGCGAAGTCTCCGAGGTCATCCTGGTGGGTGGCCAGACGCGCATGCCGCTCGTGCAGAAGCACGTCAAAGATTTCTTCGGCAAGGAGCCACGCAAGGACGTCAACCCCGATGAGGCGGTGGCGGTGGGCGCGGCGATTCAGGGTGGTGTGCTCGCGGGCGACGTCAAGGACGTGCTGCTGCTCGATGTGACGCCGCTGTCGCTCGGTCTCGAGACGCTCGGTGGCGTGATGACCAAGCTCATCGAGAAGAACACGACCATCCCGACCAAGCATTCGCAGGTGTTCTCGACCGCCGAAGACAACCAGACGGCGGTCACCATCCACGTGCTGCAGGGCGAACGCGAACGCGCGCTCGACAACAAGTCGCTCGGCAAGTTCGACCTGTCCGACATCCCGGCGTCGCGTCGCGGTACGCCGCAAATCGAGGTCACGTTCGACATCGACGCCAACGGCATTCTCAACGTGTCGGCCAAGGACAAGGCGACCGGCAAGGAGCAGCGGATCGTCATCAAGGCGTCCTCGGGCCTGTCGGAGGACGAAATCAAGCGCATGGTGCGCGATGCCGAAGCGCACGCCGACGAGGACAAGAAATTCCGCGAGCTCGTCGACGTTCGCAACCGTGCCGACGGCATGGTGCACTCGGTCGAGCAGACCCTCAAAGATCTCGGCGAGAAAGTGCCGACCGAAGAGCGCCTGAAGGTCGAGAGTGCGCTCAACGATCTCAAGAGCGTCATCAAGGGTGACGACAAGGACAAGATCGAGAAGAAGCTCGAGACGCTGATGCAGGCTTCCAGCCAGATCGCGCAGCAGGCCTACGCGCAGAGCGAGGGTGGCGCCGCGGGCGCGGCCGGGGCGGCGGGTGGTGCAGCGGGTGCGCGTGCCGGCGAGGAGGGCGGGCGTGACGATGTGCTCGATGCCGAGTTCGAGGAAGTGAAGGACAAGGACGACGATCGCAAGGCGTCGTGAGCCTTTTCGCAACATGGCCAAGCGCGACTATTACAAGGTTCTTGATGTAGCCAAGAACGCGACCGAAGCCGACATCAAGAAGGCCTATCGTCGTTTGGCCATGAAATATCACCCGGACCGCAATCCGGCAGGGTCTTTCGTTTGCGTGACAAGGGCGTCAAACCGGTGCGCGGTGGCGACCGAGGCGACCTCTTCTGCCGCGTTGTGGTAGAAACTCCCGTGAACCTGTCGAGCGAGCAGCGTGAACTGCTCAAGCAGTTCGATGAATCGCTGCGCGTCGACGGGCGCGGGCACACGCCACGCGAAGAAGGGTTCTTCGAAGGCGTCAAACGGTTCTTCGCCGGTAGCTGACCCAGCGCAGCGGCAGCACCGCCCAGGCGACAGGCAAGCAGACAGACAAGCAGAGGGACAACAAGAAAGGCTTAAGGGGTCGAGCGGTGTCGAGCGGTGAGGTATCGATGCGTGTAGTCGTCGTGGGTGCCGCGGGGCGCATGGGTGTCGCCGTGCGCGCGGCCTTGCAAGATTGGCCCGGTTCCAAACTCGTCGGCGCGATCGATCGTGAGGCCAACGCGCAGGAAGGCATCACGACCGATCTCGAGTCGGTGTTGGCGGACGCCAACGTGATGATCGACTTCTCCTCCGCCGTAACCACCGCGAAGAACCTTTCGGCCTGTGCGCGGCATGGTGTCGCGGCGCTC
>RGYP01000116.1 GCA_010031985.1 Gammaproteobacteria bacterium | reverse complement strand
GAGCAACGGATCGCCGAGGATTACACAAACCTGTTGAGAACCCTGACGGGTTGATGTTCACAAGTTGTGGATGTTTTCGCGCGTTAAAATCATTCACAATCGACGCACAGGGAGCGCGCCGGATATCCCAGCGGTCGTGCACCGTGCAGATATCGACAACTTGCTGAAATCATCCGGTTTTTCGGGGTTTTCCAGATATCCACGCGATCAATAGTCATAACAATCTTCTTCATATCTAAATACCAAGACTTATGAAACTCACAGCGACCCGCGAAGAGATCCTTGGTCCGGTGCAACATGTGATCGGCGTCGTCGAACGTCGGCAGACCATGCCGGTGTTGTCGAACGTGCTGCTGAGCGCGCGCGACGGACGGTTGAGCGTCACCGGCACCGATCTCGAGGTGGAGTTGGTGAGTTCGGTGTCGCTCAAGGTGCAATCGCCCGGGGACATCACCGTACCCGGCCGAAAACTCCTCGACATTTTGCGAGCCTTGGCCGAAGGCGTGTCGGTGGCGCTCTCCACGGAGGCGGACCGATTGGTCGTCAGAGCCGGCCGCAGCCGCTTCACGCTCTCGACTCTGCCGGCCGCCGAGTTTCCCGTGGTCGAAGAGATCAACGCCCAGCAAGTCCTGCGATTGCCGCAGATCGAGTTCCGCAAGCTGATCGACAAAGTCCATTTCTCGATGGCACAACAAGACGTGCGCTACTACCTCAACGGCATGCTGATCGAGTCCGAAGGCGGCAAGGTGCGGGCCGTGGCGACCGACGGCCACCGCCTGGCGCTTTGCGAAACCAACCTGCTCGAACGGGTCACCGGCAAACAGCAGGTGATCCTGCCGCGTAAGGGCGTATTAGAGTTGCAGCGGATGCTCGGCACCGAGGGCGAAGTCTCCCTCGCGGTAGGAACGAATCACGTTCGCTGCGAGATCGGCGACGTTCGCTTCACATCGAAACTCATCGACGGCCGGTTCCCCGAGTACAGCCGCGTCATTCCCGCGAACGCTACGCGCACGATCGACGCCGATCGCGGCACTTTGCGGCAAAGTCTGCAAAGAACCGCGATTTTGTCGAACGAAAAGTACCGCGGCATCCGCCTCAACATCAAACCCAAGCTGCTGACGCTGCAAGCGCACAACCCCGAGCAAGAAGAAGCTGAAGATCAGATCGAGGTGAATTACACCAACGAAGAGATCGAGATCGGTTTCAACGTGACCTACCTACTCGACGCGCTATCGGCGATCGAAACCGATCGCGTCAACATCTCGCTGACCGACGCCAACAGCAGCTGTCTCATCACGTCGGCCGATGCCGATGGCACCAAATACGTCGTCATGCCGATGAGGCTCTGAGACCCCGGATGTCCCTGGCGGAGCTGACACTCGAAAATCTCCGCTGCATCGAAAAAGCCGAGCTGTCGCTGGGCCCCGGCACCACCCTGATTTTCGGCGCAAACGGGGCAGGCAAAACCAGCATTCTCGAAGCAGCGTACCTGCTTGGCCGCGGCCGATCGTTCCGTACCCGCCTCAACGAGCGCCTCATTCGGCATGGGCAAGCCTTCGTGCGCGTCGTGGGACGAGTCAACGCAGATCCCACGGACCGAAAGTTGGGCGTGGAAGTCCAGCGCGCCAAGGACGGCAAAGGGGGCACGACCGGGCGGCTCGACGGCAGCGACGTTCGCAGCTTTGCCGACCTCGCCACCGCGTTTCCCGTTCAGGCGATGGATCCGGACGCCCACAAACTCATCGAGGACAGCTCGACCCGCCGCCGGCGATGGTTGGACTGGGCCGTGTTCCACGTGGAACATGGGTTCGCTGGAAGCTGGGCGCGGTACCAACGTGCCCTAGCGCAGCGAAACGCGGCGCTGCGGGTGGGGCGAACGGAAGTCGACGTTTGGGATCACGAGCTGGCGCGTGAAGGGGAGGCCATGGCGCTTGCGCGGCAGCGGGTGCTCATGGCGCTTCACCCCTACTGGATGGAGATCGCGGCAGAGCTGACCGATCTTCCGATCACCTTGGACTTGCAGCCAGGTTGGGACCAGAGCCTCGGCCTCGGTGAGGCGTTGGCGGCCGTCGCCCAACGAGATCGCGACCGACGGACCACCACGGTGGGGCCACACCGGGCCGATCTCAGTTTGAAGGTCCGCGGCAAACTGGCTCGCGAGGTCTTGTCGCGCGGCCAGCAGAAACTGGCCGCCGTGGCGCTCAATCTTTGTCAGCTCGAATACTTGAAACGAGAACACGGTCTGCGTCCGACGCTGCTCCTCGACGATCCCTCCGCGGAGCTCGATCGGGAGCGCTTGTCGCGATTCATCGGCCGGGTCACGGGGTTGGAATGCCAAGTGATTGTCGCGGCGCTCGACCGTGATACGCCTTTGTTCGGCGCTCCCGAAACGGTGTTTCACGTGGAACAAGGACGGGTATTTCAGGTATGATTTCGCATCTCTCCGCCGGGCCCAAGCATGTCTGAATCAGACGTCTACGATTCCAGTAAAATCAAGGTCTTAAAGGGTCTCGACGCGGTCCGTAAGCGGCCCGGAATGTACATCGGCGACACCGATGACGGCACCGGCTTGCACCACATGGTTTTCGAGGTCGTCGACAACTCGATCGACGAGGCGCTGGCAGGCCATTGTGACCGCATAGTGGTCACCATTCACGCTGACGAGTCCATCACCGTCGAAGACAACGGCCGCGGCATCCCGGTCGACATCCACGCCGAAGAAGGCCGTTCTGCCGCCGAAGTCATCATGACCGTGCTGCACGCCGGCGGAAAATTCGACGACAGCTCGTACAAAGTCTCTGGCGGTTTGCACGGCGTGGGCGTATCGGTGGTCAACGCGCTCTCCGACGTGCTGCAGCTCACCATCCACCGCGATGGCAAGCTGCACACCCAGGAATACCACCTCGGCGATCCCGTCGCGCCGCTCGCGGCGGTCGGCACGACCGATCGCACCGGCACGATGGTGCGCTTCAAACCGAGCCCGTCGATCTTCACCAACATCCAGTTCGACTACGACACGCTCGCCAAACGGCTGCGCGAACTGTCATTCCTCAACTCGGGTGTGCGCATCGATCTGGTCGACGAACGCGAAGACAAGCGCGACGTGTTCCAGCACGAGGGCGGCCTGCAGGCCTTCGTCAAACACCTCAACCGATCGAAGCAATCGATACACGAACACGTGTTCTGGTTTCGTACGCAGGAAGGCCCGATCGGCGTCGAGGTGGCGATGCAGTGGAACGACTCCTACCAGGAGTCGATGTTCTGCTACACCAACAACATCCCGCAAAAAGACGGCGGCACGCATCTCGCTGGTTTTCGTGCGGCACTGACGCGCACGCTCAATGATTACATCGAAAAAGAAGGCATCGCCAAGCGCGAGAAAGTACCGACCACCGGTGACGACGCACGCGAAGGCCTGACCGCGATTTTGTCGGTCAAGCTTCCCGACCCGAAGTTTTCCTCGCAAACCAAAGACAAGCTCGTCTCTTCCGAGGTCAAGGGCGTCGTCGAAACCGCCGTCGCTCAAAAATTCTCGGAGTTCCTGCTGGAGAAACCACAGGAAGCCAAGGCCATCGCCGGCAAAATCATTGAAGCGGCGCGCGCCCGCGAGGCGGCGCGCAAAGCACGCGAATTGACGCGTCGCAAAGGCGCGCTCGACATCGCCGGATTGCCGGGCAAGCTCGCCGATTGTCAGGAGAAAGACCCGGCACTCTCCGAACTGTTCATCGTCGAGGGCGACTCGGCAGGCGGTTCGGCGAAGCAGGGGCGCGATCGGCGCACGCAGGCGATTTTGCCACTCAAGGGCAAGATCCTGAACGTCGAAAAAGCGCGATTCGACAAGATGCTGTCCTCGGCCGAGGTCGGTACGCTGATCACCGCGCTTGGTTGCGGCATCGGTCGCGACGAATTCGACATCGACAAGTTGCGCTATCACCGCATCATCATCATGACCGACGCCGACGTCGACGGCAGCCACATTCGCACCTTGCTGCTGACGTTCTTTTATCGACAACTGCCGCTGCTCATCGAGCGGGGCCACATCTACATCGCCCAGCCGCCGCTCTATAAAGTAAAGCGTGGCAAGCAGGAGATGTACGTCAAAGACGACAACGAACTCAACGCCATGCTGCTGAATTCGGCACTCGAAGATGCCGAACTACACCTCAACTCCGCGGCGCCGCCGCTGCGTGGCGCCGGGCTCGAAACTTTGGCGCGACAGTATGTCGAAGTGCAGCAGATCATCGCCCGTTGGGCTCGGCGCTACGACGCGCGGTTGCTCGAGCAACTGCTCTACGTTCCGGTGGTGTCGCGCGGCGACTTCGATCGCGCGGACTGGCTCGCGGCCTGGACGACCGAGCTGACGGCACGACTGAATGCAGCGGCCGATGGCAACGCCAACTACCGGCTCGATGTGCAGGGTGCGGCCTCTGGGCAGGGCGTTCCGCGCATCCACGTCATCAAGGACGAGCACGGCAGCCGCTTCGACAAGTACCTGACCCGCGATTTCTTTGACTCGTCCGAATACCAGCGCATCGCCAACTTGTCACGTACCTTGGCGGGATTGATCGGCGAGGGCGCCCACGTGCGCCGTGGTGAATCCCGCCGCGACATCGCCTCGTTCAAGCAAGCCATCGATTGGTTGTTCGAGCTCGCCAAGCGCGGCCAGTCGATTCAGCGCTACAAGGGACTCGGCGAAATGAACCCCGAGCAGTTGTGGGATACCACCATCAACCCCGAAAGCCGGCGCCTGATGCAGGTAAGGATCGAAGACGCGGTCGCCGCCGACGAAGTCTTCACCACGTTGATGGGCGATGAGGTGGAGCCGCGTCGCGAATTCATCGAGAAGAACGCGCTCGCGGTATCGAACCTCGACGTTTGATCAGGTGTCGTAGCCCGGCGACTCGCGATCGAGTTTGCGCAGCAGTCCCGGCCAGGCGAGTTTGCTGGCCATCGGCCCCATCATCGCCATTTGCGTCTTGACCTCGTCGCGCGCCGCCGCGGGCGCATGTCGCACACCCAATGCGCCGGCGGACAAGGCCATCACTTGTTGCTGGCAGGCGCGTTCCAGCATGAACAAGCCCAAAAACGCATCGCAGGCCGTGGGGCCGAGCGCCAGCGTTCCGTGGTTGCGCAGCAGCATCAGCGACTTGTCGCCCAGATCGGCGACGATACGTTGTCGCTCGTCGAGATTGAGGGCGATGCCTTCGTAGTCGTGATAGGCCAGCGAGGGCAGCACGATCAGCGCGTGTTGGGTGATCGGCAGCAAGCCGGCCTCTTGCGCCGACACGGCAACGCCCGCGTCCGTGTGCACGTGCACGACGAATTGCGCATCGGCCCGCGCCGCGTGGATCGCCGAATGGATGGTGAAGCCGGCGGGGTTGATCGGTTGCGGGTCGTCGTCGACTTTCTTGCCTTGCAGATCGACCTTGACCAGACACGACGCGGTGATTTCGTCGAAAAACCAGCCGTAAGGGTTGATGAGGAAGTGGTGCTCCGGCCCGGGCACGCGCGCCGAGATGTGCGTGAAGATCATGTCGTCCCAACCGTGCAGCGCGACCAGCCGATAGAGTGCCGCGAGGGCGACCCGGGCTTGCCGCTCCTCGGTCGAAATCTTTGACGGACCGGCTTTCGCAGCGGATTGGCTTGCGCGGGTGTCGGGGTTGGCGTTCATCGGGGTTCTCCTCGGCTGCGGCTCGGCACGGACCGTGCGTCGGCAAGGGCCGTGCATCGGCAAGAGTACTGCCGCGCGATATCATCCGCCCATGGTTCGCCGAATTTCCACCCAGGTTATCTACGAGGCGGGCGAATGAGCGCAACGATTCTGCAGCAGCTGCCGGTCGGTGAACGCGTGGGCATCGCGTTCTCGGGCGGTCTCGACACCAGTGCGGCGGTGCACTGGATGCGCGCACGCGGCGCGCTGCCGTGTGCTTACACCGCGCATCTCGGGCAGCCGGACGAAAACGATCACGAGGGAATTCCGCAACGCGCACTGGCGCTCGGGGCGGTCCATGCGCGGCTGGTCGACTGCCGGCAACCGCTCGTCGCCGAGGGCATCGCGGC
>RGYP01000115.1 GCA_010031985.1 Gammaproteobacteria bacterium | reverse complement strand
CACCGTTGATCAGCACGATGGGTCGTCCGCCACCACGACCACGACTGCTGCCGAGTTGCGGTCCCAGCGCCGTCAACAACTCGGCGACCGAACTCACGCCGAGTTGTTGACGGCGCTGGGACCGCAACTCGGCAGCAGTCGTGGTCGTGGTGGCGGACGACCCATCGTGCTGATCAACGGTGTGCGCATCTCGGGTTTCGGTGAAATTCGTGACCTGCCGACCGAAGCGATCCTGCGCACCGACATTTTTCCGGAAGAAGTCGCGCTCAAATACGGCTATCGCGCCGATCAACGCGTGGTCAATATCGTGTTGCGGCCGCGCTTCAAAGCGTTTACGGGCGAGTTCGGTGCACGCGGCACCACCGAGGGTGGACGCGAGGGCGCCGACCTCAACGCCAGTTGGTTGGATATTCGTCGCGATGATCGCTGGCAGGTCGATCTCAAGGCACGGCGCGACGAAGAACTACTCGAATCGCAGCGCAATATCGTGGGTGCCACGGGCACGCCGAATGCCGATGCGGCGCTGCGCAGCTTGGCACCCGCGACCGACCAGCTCACCGCCAACTTCGTACTCGCCAAGCCGCTCGCCGAGGGCAGCGCCTTTACGCTGAACGCCACGCTCGACGACACGGCCCGCGAATCTTTGCTCGGTGTGCGCCCGGGTGCCGCCGGCCCTGCCCCGCTGCGGCGCGACGCCGATACGCTCGACTCGCACCTCGGCGGCATCGTGCAAGGCGCAAGGCGCGGCTGGCGGTGGTCTGCGACCTTGAATGCTGATCGCAGCGACTCGAGGACCTCGCTCACCGGCGGCGCCAACAATACCTCCTCGCGTACCGACTCGGCAGACCTCGATCTTGTACTCAATGGTTCCGCTTTCGAGCTGCCCGGTGGCGCAGTCGGCATCACGCTCAAGGGCAGCGCCGGCACCCGCAGCATCGACAGCTTCTCGCAACGCTTTACCTCCAGCGTTAAGACCGATCTGTCACGCGACCAGCGTGAACTGCAACTCAACGTCGACCTGCCGTTGTGGCGTGGTCTCGGCGACGGTGACGGCGAACGCGCCGCCCGACTCGGCGCCAACTTCAACCAAAGTTACGAAGATATCTCCGATGTCGGCGGCCTGCAGACTACGGGGTTTGGTCTCAACTGGTCGACGGGACGCCTGCTGCGGGTGATCGCCTCGATGACCGACGAACAGGGCGCGCCATCGATGCAACAACTCGGCGGCGCGGTCATCACCACGCCGTTCGTGCGCAGCTTCGATTTCGTACGCGGTGAAACGGTGGAGATCACGCGCATCGACGGTGGCAATGCGCTGCTTGCCGCCGATCGTCGCCAGGTCCTCAAACTCGGCATCGGGTCGCGGCCCTACGAAGATATCGATCTCGATCTCAATGCCGATTACGTCCGCACTCGCTCGCGCGATGTGATCAGCGGCTTGCCGCTGGCGACGCCCGATCTCGAGCGCGCATTCCGCGATCGCTTCCAACGCGATGCCAGCGGCAAACTGCTAGCCATCGATGCCCGCCCGGTCAATTTCTTTGGTCGCGATCGTGACGAGCTGCGCTTCACCCTCAACCTGACGCGCCCCTGGGGACCGCAGCCCGAAGCGCCGAGCTTCCCGGCTCGCGGTAACTCCGGCCGTGGCGGCCCGGCAAACGCGGGCGGCCCGATCGTGATCACGGCACCAGCCGGCAACGCGCCGCCCGCCGGCGCTGCCCCGGCCGACGATGCCGCGCGGCGCGCACGCATGGCGCAGATGGGCGAGCGCTTTCTCGCTTTCTCGCGGCGCGGCAGCGTACAGCTCACGCTCACTTACACCGAACGGCTGGCCGACGAGATCACGATCGCACGCAACCTGCCGACGCTCGATCTGCTCGACGGCGATACGCTATTCGACAGCGTCGGTAATCCGCGACGCGAACTCGAAGCGCAGTTCGGCGCCAACCGTAACGGCTTCGGCGCGCGCGTGATCACGCAGTGGCGCAGCGGTAGCGCCATCAAAGGAAACTCGGTCGCTGGCGGCGCCAACCCAAGCAACCGGGGCGATCTTTCTTTCCGAATTTCACACCGCCCGGAGGTCGCGCGGGCTGAGTCAGGCTGCGATAATGGCGGGGTCACGCAGTCAAACAGGCCCGCCATGCTCGAGACCCTCACGCGCGTCCCGCCCGATCCCATCCTCGGTGTTTCTGCTGCTTTTCAGAAAGACGAGTCGCCCGACAAGGTCGATCTCGGCGTAGGCGTCTACAAGGACGAGGCGGGTAAAACCCCGGTGCCGCGCGCCGTCAAACGCGCGGAACAGGAAATGCTTGCGGCTCAGGCCAGCAAGACCTACCTCTCACCCATCGGCAACCCGGGCTTCAATACGCAGGTGGCCGCACTCACCTTTGGCAGCGACCTCGTCGGCCGCAAAGGCGATCTCGCGCTCGCGCAGACCCCGGGCGGCAGCGGCGCACTGCGCCTCGGCGCGGCGCTGCTAGTGGCGGCGAAACCCGGCGCAGCCATCCACGTGAGTGACCCGACCTGGGCCAACCACATTCCGCTGCTCGGCAATGCCGGGTTGCAAATCGAAAAATACCCCTATTACAACGCAGCGACCAACACGCTCGAGTTCGAGCGCATGTTATCGACACTCGATGCGCTGCCGGCGGGTTCGCCGGTGTTGTTGCATGCCTGCTGCCACAACCCGACCGGTCAGGATCTCGACGTCGGCCAGTGGAACGCCGTCGCCGAGGTGCTCGCACGACGTCGTCTGCTGCCTTTCCTCGACATGGCGTACCAGGGCCTCGGCGAAGATCTCGATCGCGATGCGAACTCGATCCGCATCATCGCGCGTGCCGTCCCCGAACTTCTGGTCGCAGTATCCTGCTCAAAGAATTTCGGCATCTATCGCGAACGCACGGGTCTGCTAGCCGTGCTCGCCGCCGGCAGCGAACCCGCCTCGATCGTCAGCGGTCAGCTCGGCAGACTTGCGCGCACCCTCTGGTCGATGCCGCCCGATCATGGCGCGGCGGTCGTCGATCGTGTGTTGTCGCAGCCTGAATTGCGCCAAGACTGGATGACCGAGCTGCAGCACATGGCGCATCGCATCAATTCTTTGCGCACCTTGCTCGCCGAGCGTCTGAGCGCCGCGAGCGGCAGCGACTTCGGCTGGATCAAGCGCCAGCGCGGCATGTTCTCGCGGCTGCCGCTCTCGCCCGAGCAGGTCACCCGGGCACGCGACGTGCACCACATCTACATGGCACCCGATGGCCGCATCAACATTGCGGGTATCAGTCCGGCGAACGTGGAGCGAGTGGCTGCCGGCCTCGCAGAGGTGATGAAACGATGAACGCCGTAACTCTGGATCACGCCGCCGTACCGGGCGAGACCGCCCTGCAAGCCTGGTGGATGCCCTTCACCCACAACCGACATTTCAAGGCCCATCCGCGACTCATCGCCTCGGGCAAGGGCGCTTACTACAAGCTGGTCGATGGCCGGCGCGTTTTCGATGGTCTCTCGGGGCTCTGGTGCTGCCCGCTCGGTCATTCACCCGAGCGCGTGGTCGAGGCCGTGCAGCGACAGGTCGCCACGCTCGACTTCAGTCCGAGCTTCCAGATGGGGCACCCGGCAGCTTTTACGCTCGCGAGCCGTATCGCCGAGTTCGCCGGCCGTCCGAACGACAAAGTTTTCTTCGTCAATTCGGGGTCCGAGGCGGTCGACACCGCCCTCAAAATCGCCGTGGCTTATCATCGCGCTCGTGGCGACGGCACGCGCTCGCGCATCATCGGTCGCGAGCGCGGATATCACGGCGTCGGTATGGGTGGTATCTCGGTGGGTGGCATCCCGACCAACCGCAAAATGTTCGCGCCACTGATGATTCCGGGCGTCGATCACCTGCCCCACACGTTCGAGCCGGCGAAGATGGGTTATTCGCGGGGTCAGCCCGAGTGGGGCCTGCATCTGGCCGACGAGCTCGAGCGCATCGTCGCGCTGCACGACGCCAGCAACATCGCGGCGGTCATCGTCGAACCCATGCAGGGCTCGACCGGCGTGATCGTGCCGCCCAAGGGCTATCTCAAGCGACTGCGCGAGATCTGCACCAAGCATGGCATCCTGCTGATCTTCGACGAAGTCATCACGGGCTTCGGTCGCCTCGGCACCCCTTTCGCGAACAAATTCTTTGATGTCGAGCCTGATCTGATCACTTTTGCCAAAGCCGTCAACAATGCGGCGGTACCGCTCGGTGGCGTGATCGCCTCGGCAGCGATCTACGATGCGTTCATGACCGGGCCCGAGCACCTGATCGAGTTCTTTCACGGCTACACCTACTCGGCCCATCCACTCGGCGTGGCTGCAGCCCACGCCACGCTCGATGAGATGCAACATCGCAAACTCCTCGATCGCGCCGCCGCACTCGCGCCGGTGCTCGAAGAGGCCGTGCACTCGCTGCGCGGCGAGCCGCTGGTCGCCGACATCCGCAATCTTGGCTTGGCGGCAGCGGTCGACGTCACGCCGGTGCCGGGCAAACCCGCGCTGCGGGCATATCAGGTTTTCGAGCAGGCGATGAATCGGGGGCTGATGCCGCGCTTCACCGGAGAAACTTTGGCATTGGCGCCGCCGTTCATCTCCACGGAAGACGAAATACGCAGCGCCGTCGAGATCTTGCGCGAGTCACTGCGGGCGGCCGCGAAGGCCGCCTGAAACCCGCTCGCCGCTCAACCTGCAAGCAAGACCTGCTCGGCGTGCTCGAGGGCCTCGGGACTGCCGACCAGCACCAACTCATCGCCCTGCTGCAATCGCAGGCCCGCATCGGGGTTGCGACCGACGATGCCGTGCCGCAGCACGCTCTCGGTGCGCACCGCGTAGCCACGCCCCTGCAACTCGGCGAGATTGCGGCCGATCGCCCACGCGCCCGGCGGTAACACCACGGTCCTGAGTTCTTCGCGATCGAGGTCGTCCTCCTCGGGCAGCGAGGTCTCGCCGCGCAGCAAACCACGCAAGGCCGCATAGCGTTCGTTGCGGATATGACCGATGGTGCGTACCACGCGCGACACCGGCTGCTTGAGCAACATCAACGCGTGCGATGCGAGCATCAGGCTCGCCTCAAAAGTTTCGGGCACCACTTCGGTTGCGCCCGCGGCCATCAGCTCTTCGAGCCGCGAATCGTCGGCGGTGCGTACGAGCACCGGAACGTCGCCCCGCAGCGAGCGGACGGCCTTGACGATACCGAGCGCCACTGCCGGATCGGCAAAGGTGATCACCACCGTGTTGGCATGGGCGAGGCCGACCTCGCGCAACAAATCGGTGTCCGAGGAGTCGCCGTAGATCACCGGCAAACCCGCCGTACGCGCCGCCCTCACCCGCGCCGGATCCAGATCCATCGCGATGAACTCGAACCCGTTCGACTCGAGAACGCGCGCGAGGTTTTGACCCACGCGACCGAAACCACAAAGAATGACGTGCTCGCGGGCCGCGAGCTCGGCGGTCGCGCGCTCCTCGGCCGTCGGCTCGGGCTTGCCGGGCGGGCCCTCCTCGCGCAGCAACCAGCGGGCGATTCGGCGGTTCTGACGCAGCAACAACGGCGCCGTCACCATGCTGAGCACGATCGCGACCAACAAGGGCTGCGTGACACGATCCTCGACGACGTCACCCTGCATCAGGATGGTGAGAATCGCGATGCCGAACTCGCCACCCACCGACAGCACGACGCCCGTACGCACCGCCTTGAAGGGTGGCATGCCGTAGAGTCGACCCGCTGCGGTCATCAGCGCGAGCTTGAGCGTCGTCATCACCAGCAAGACGACGATGATCAATGCCCAGTCCGCCTGCAGTACGCGTAGATCGAGCATCATGCCGACCGAAATGAAAAACAGGCCGAGCAAGATGTCGCGGAAAGGCCTGATGACCGCCTCGACCTGATGACGATACTCGGTCTCGGCGAGCATCACGCCGGCCAGAAACGCGCCGGTTGCCATCGATACCCCCGCCGCATGCGAAATCCATGCAGCCCCGAGCGCCACCAGCAACACCGCGAGCGTGAAGAGCTCGCGCAAGCGGCTGTGCGCGATTTCATAGAGC
>RGYP01000114.1 GCA_010031985.1 Gammaproteobacteria bacterium | reverse complement strand
CCGCTTGCGGGCGTCGAGGCGCTGATCCGTTTCATGGGCGAATTCCAGCGTCGCCACGGCTGATCGGCGCATGGCGTTTCGGATCCAGACCCTGAATCAGATCAGCGTACGCGGGCTCGAACGCCTGCCGCGCGATCGCTACGAAGTCGCCTCGTCGATCAGCGACCCGCACGCGATCCTGCTGCGTTCGGCCGACATGCACGCCATGACGATCGCACCCGGTGTGCTGGCCGTCGCGCGCGCCGGTGCCGGCACCAACAACGTGCCGGTGGCCATGCTCTCGAAGCGCGGCGTGCCGGTTTTCAACGCGCCCGGTGCCAACGCGAACGCGGTCAAGGAACTCGTGATCGCCGGGTTGTTGCTCGCTGCGCGCAACATCGTGCAGGCCTGGGATTTCGCGCGTTCGCTTGCGGGCGACGATGCTGCGATCGACGAAGCGACCGAACGCGGCAAAAAAGCCTTCGCGGGTTTCGAGTTGCCGGGTCGTACGCTCGGGGTCATCGGGCTCGGCGCGATCGGCGTCGAAGTCGCCAATGCCGCCGAGCGGCTCGGCATGCGCGTGATCGGCTACGACCCACAAATCACGGTGCAGCGTGCCTGGCAGTTGTCGGCGAGCATCGAGCAAGCGCGCTCGCTCGAAGAGCTATTCGCGCGTAGTCAATTCATCACGGTGCACGTGCCGCTCATCGAGGCGACGCGTGCGCTCGTCAATGCGACTCGCTTGCGGCTGATGCCCAAGTCGGGCGTCATCCTCAATTTTTCGCGAGCCGCCATCGTCGACGATACGGCCGTGCTCGCCGCGCTCGATGGCGGCAGCCTGTATGCGTACGTGTGCGACTTCCCGAAGAACGGCCTCAAAGATCACCCGCGAGTGGTGACGCTGCCGCACCTCGGCGCGTCGACGGGGGAGGCGGAGGAAAACTGTGCGGTGATGGTTGCCGATACCCTGCGCGATTATCTCGAGAGCGGTAACGTCCGCCACAGCGTAAATTTCCCCGAAACCGTGCTGCCGCGGGTGCCGGGTACGAGCCGTATCGCCGTCGCCAACAGCAACGTCCCCAACATGGTCGGTCAAATGTCCACGCTGCTCGCGAGCGCCGGGATCAACATCGCGGAGCTGCTCAACAAATCGCGGGGCGAGCTGGCGTATACCCTGATCGATGCCGAGGGCGCGATCGATCCGGCGCTGCTTGGTCGCATTCGGGCGATCGACGGCGTACTCTCGGCAAGATTGCTGCCGGAACAGCCTGCGTCACCCACCCGATAACCTCGTTCACAGAATCAGCATGGCCAGCCGAAAAAAGAAAAAAGCCCAACCGGAGATCGAAGGTCTGCGCAGTCGCATCGACGACGTCGATCGGCGACTGCATGCACTCATCAACGAACGCGCACGCCTCGCGCGCCAGGTCGGCGTGTCGAAAGGCAAAGAGGGTCGGCTCGTCGATTTCTACCGTCCCGAGCGCGAAGCGCAAGTGCTGCGCATGGCGCTCGAGCGCAACGCGGCATCGCGCGCGAGTGGTGCGCTGCGCGACGAAGAGGTCGTACGGCTGTTTCGCGAAATCATGTCGGCCTGCCTCGCGCAGGAAGAGCCGCTCAAGATCGGCTTTTTGGGGCCCGAAGGGACGTTCTCGCAGACGGCGGTGTACAAGCACTTCGGGCACTCGGCGCGCGCGTTGGCGCTCTCCACCATCGACGAAGTGTTTCACGAAGTGGAAGCCGGGCATGCCGACTTCGGCGTGGTGCCGATCGAGAACTCCACCGAAGGCAGCGTCAATCACACGCTCGATCGATTTCTGGTGTCGCCCTTGAGGATCTGTGGCGAGGTGGAGCTGCGCATCCGACAGAACCTGATGGGCAAGATGCGCAGCTTGCGCGAAGTGAAGCGGATCTGCAGTCACCCGCAGTCGCTCGCGCAATGTCGGCAGTGGCTGCAGGAGCATCTGCCGGACGTCGAAATCATTGCCGAGTCGAGCAACGCCGAGGCGGCGCGGCGGGCACGCGATGAGAAGGGCACGGCGGCCATCGCCGGCGAAACAGCCTCCGAGGTTTACGGCCTCACCATTCTCGCGGCCGATATCGAAGATCGCGCCGACAACAGCACACGATTTTTGGTGATCGGTCGACGCACCTTCGGGCGCAGCGGCAGGGATCGAACCACCTTGCTGGTATCGACCGGACATACCGAGGCGCCGGGTGCGCTCTATCGTCTGCTCGAGCCCCTCGCGAAAAATCGAGTGAGCCTGACGCGCATCGAGTCGCGTCCCTCGCAGCGGCGCAAGTGGGATTACGTCTTTTTCATCGATCTCGAGGGGCACATCGACGACGCCCCGGTCGCCCGCGCGCTCGAGCGTCTCAAATCCAGAGCGTCGCTCTACCGCGTGCTCGGATCTTATCCGCGCGCGGTGCTGTGAGCGCAGTCGATCCGGATCGTTGGTACGTGGCGCCTGCCGAAGGGGTGGCGGGCGAGATTCGAGTACCCGGTGACAAGTCGGTCTCGCATCGATCCTTGATGCTGGGTGGCATCGCCGACGGTGTGACCACCGTCGACGGGTTTCTCGAGAGCGAAGATTGTCTCGCGACGCTGAAGGCCCTGCGCGCACTCGGCGTCGCGATCGAACGTCCCCATGCCACCTCGCTACGCATTCAAGGTGTGGGTGCGCATGGCCTGCGGGGCGTCGACTTTGCGCTCGACATGGGCAATGCAGGCACCGCGATGCGACTCTTCATGGGTCTGCTCGCCGGTCAAAGTTTCGACTCGACGCTCGTCGGCGACAGTTCCTTGATGCGCCGACCCATGGAGCGTGCGGCGGCGCCGCTGCGCCTGATGGGTGCGCGCATCGAGACCCGCGAGGGGCGACCGCCAGTCCTCATCCGCGGAACGACTGCGCTGCAGTCGATCGACTTTCGGATGCCGGTGGCGAGCGCGCAGGTCAAATCTGCCGTGTTGTTGGCGGCGCTGCGGGCGCAGGGCGTGACCCGGGTCACCGAGCCCGCGCCGACGCGCGATCACACCGAGCGCATGCTCGCAGGCTTCGGTGTGGAACTCGTGCGCGAGGGTCCGACCGTCAGCCTGCGGGGCGGGCAACGCCTGCAGGGTACGCACATCGACGTGCCAGCCGATTTTTCTTCGGCGGCTTTTTTCATGGTGGCGGGCTGCATCGCGCGTGCCGGCAGTCTCACGCTGCGCGGCGTCGGCATGAACCCGACACGCACCGGTCTGCTCGACATCCTGCGGGCGATGGGTGCCGACATCGAGGTGACAGGACTCGCGACGCGCGGTCCGGAGCCGATTGCCGACCTGCTCATTCGTCCTTCGGCCTTGCGCGGTATCGAGGTGCCGCAGGCGCTGGTGCCGCTCGCGATCGACGAGTTCCCGGTGTTTTTCATTGCCGCGGCTTGCGCGAACGGACCCTCGCTCCTGCGTGGCGCCGAAGAGTTGCGCGTCAAAGAAAGCGACCGACTCGCCGTCATGTCGCAAGGGCTGACGGCGCTCGGGGTCGAGCATCATCTGCTGCCCGATGGTATGCAGCTCGCGGGTTGCGGCAACTCGTACGGACCCGCGTTTCGCGGCGGTCGCATCGACAGCCACGGCGATCATCGCATCGCCATGTCATTTGCCGTCGCTTCGCTGCGGGCGGCCGCCGACATCGAAATTCTCGATACCGCGAACGTGGCGACGTCTTTCCCGGGCTTTGCCGAACTCGCGCGCGGCTGCGGCCTGCGTTTGCGCGAGGTGCCGGCGACGGATGCGAGCCGATGAGCGCGACGATGAGCGCGCCGGTCGTCGCCGTCGATGGTCCGTCCGGCTCGGGCAAGGGAACGGTCTGTCGGCGGCTGGCCCAGCGTCTCGGCTGGCATCTGCTCGACAGCGGCGCCCTCTATCGGCTGGTGGCCGTGTCCGGCCAACTCGCGGGGCTCGCCGTGGATGACGTCGCGGGTCACGCGGCGCTCGGGCGCTCGATGCGTGTGCGCTTCGGTGTGACTGCGGCGGGCGATGAGTGCATCGATCTCGATGGCCGCGAGGTCACCCGACTGGTCCGCGCCGAGGAGACCGGGCAGGGCGCCTCTCGGGTGGCGGCCTGGCCCGAGGTACGCTCCGCGCTGATGCAGCGCCAACGCGCCTTTGTCGAGCCGCCGGGGCTGATCGCCGACGGGCGCGACATGGGGACGGTCGTTTTCACCGCCGCCGCGCTCAAAATCTTCCTGACCGCGAGCCCAGACGAAAGGGCCCTCCGGCGCTATAACCAGTTGAAAGACAAGGACTCTGGTGTTAGTCTCGCCGCCCTTTCGCGGGAGATCGCCGAGCGCGACCTGCGGGACTCAACCCGCAGCGTGGCACCGCTCAGGCCTGCGTCCGACGCGTTCGTCATCGACTCCACCGGCATGCCGGTCGAGGCCGTGGTCGAACGGGTGATCGAACTCGGACGCGCGCGCGCCCTGTGGCGCTGACCCTCCGTTGAACTTCGATCGTGTTTTTGGGTGGCTGGGCGAGTGCTCGCCTGGTCGTGTTCATCAACCCCCGTGCGTCCACGGAACGTGGCAATCGGGACAACAGGCGCGGTGCCCTTTGCATCGCACGAGTAAACGAAAATGACTGAAAGTTTTGCGCAACTGTTCGAACAGAGTCTGGCCAGCCAGCGTATCCGTCCCGGCCAGATCCTCTCGGGTCTCGTGGTCGATGTCGGCTCCGACATGGTCATCGTCAACGTCGGACTCAAATCCGAAGCCGTCATTCCGGTCGAGCAGTTCAAGAATGAGCGTGGCGAGATCGAAGTTCAGGTCGGCGAGATGGTCGAGGTCGCTCTCGACTCCGTCGAAGACGGCACCGGCGAAACGCGACTGTCGCGCGACAAGGCCAAGCGTGCCCGCACCTGGACGCGCCTCGAAGACGCTTTCTCGAAGGGTGAAATCGTCACCGGAATCATCACCGGTCGCGTGAAGGGTGGTTTCACGGTCGAAATCGAGCATGTCCGCGCGTTCCTGCCGGGCTCGCTGGTCGACGTGCGGCCGGTTCGCGACACCGCCTACCTCGAAAACAAGCCGCTCGAGTTCAAGGTCATCAAGCTCGATCAAAAGCGCAACAACGTCGTGGTCTCGCGCCGCGCGGTCGTCGAGCAAGAGTTCTCCGCTGAGCGCAGCGCGCTCATGGACAACCTGCAAGAAGGCTCGGTCGTGCGTGGCTCGGTCAAGAACCTCACCGATTACGGTGCGTTCGTCGACCTGGGCGGCATCGACGGCTTGCTGCACATCACCGACATGGCGTGGAAGCGCGTTAAGCATCCGTCTGAAGTCGTCAAGGTTGGCGACGAGGTCGAAGTGCGTATCCTGAAGTTCGACCGCGAGCGTTCGCGCGTGAGCCTCGGCCTCAAGCAGTTGGGTGCCGATCCGTGGGAGAGCATCTCGCGTCGCTACCCGCCGAACACGCGTGTCTTCGGCAAGGTCACGAACATCGCCGACTATGGTGCGTTCGTGGAGATCGAGGATGGCGTCGAAGGTCTCGTGCACGTGTCCGAGATGGATTGGACGAACAAGAACGTCAATCCAGCCAAGATCGTGCAGACCGGTCAGGAAGTGGAAGTCATGGTGCTCGATTGCGACGAAGAGCGTCGCCGCATCAGCCTCGGCCTCAAACAATGTGCGGCCAACCCGTGGCGCGAGTTCTCCGAGAACTACAACCGCGGTGACAAGGTTTCCGGGCAGATCAAGTCGATCACGGACTTCGGTATCTTCATCGGTCTGTCGGGTAATATTGACGGGCTCGTGCACTTGTCGGACATCTCCTGGGACATCCCGGGCGAGGAGGCCGTGCGCAGCTTTCAAAAGGGTCAGACCATCGAAGCGATGGTGCTGGCGATCGATCCGGAGCGCGAGCGCATCAGCCTTGGCATCAAGCAGCTGGCGAAGGATCCGTTCGCCGGTTATATCGCCGACAACCCGAAGGGCAGCATCGTCCGCGGCGTCGTGAAAGAAGTCGATGCGCGCGGCGCGATCATCGATCTCGGCAACGGCATCGAAGGTCAATTGCGTGCCTCCGAACTCGGCCGTGACCGCGTCGAAGACGC
>RGYP01000113.1 GCA_010031985.1 Gammaproteobacteria bacterium | reverse complement strand
GCGCCGGGTCGGCGAGCGCCCGGCCGATGCAGCGGCGCTGCAACTCGTCGAGCACGGCCCGTACCGCCGGACAGGTCGCAGCACGAAACTCGAGGGCTTCGATGCGCGCCGCAGCGCGGGACTCGCCCGCAACCGCAGGCGACGCTCGCAAATAAACGCGGATGCGTGCGCCCTCGCGCAGACTTCCCGCCGCACCCATGTGCCAACCCGTACCCGCCGGCGCGCCCGGCGCGTCGCACTCACGCAACCCGCCGACGGCACTGCGCAAGATCTCCGCAGCTCCTAGCGCCTCGGCCTCGCTATTGAAGCGGCCAAAAGAAATGCGCAGCGTCGATTGTGCGAGCTCGGGAGAGAGCCCCTGCGCACGCAACACGTACGAAGGCTCGCCGAGCGCGGAGTCGCAGGCCGCGCCACTCGACACCGCGATACTGGGCATGGCTGCGATGAGGCTTTCACCCTCGACCCCATCCACGCTGATCGAGAGCAGTCCAGGTAATCGATGCTGTGGATGATCGTTCCAGGAAATATCTTTGAGCGCTCGTAGTGCGTCGCGAAACACGACTGCCAGACGCTCGACGTGCGCGGCATCGCCATGGCGACGCTCGCCCACGATCTTTGCGGCCTCACCCTGCGTGTCCTCGCGCAGGGCCGCCGCCAAGGCTTCGGGCGTGATCCGCCCATCGCGCGCGGGCTCGAGCCAACCGATCTGCCAACCCCGCTTTTCGAGTTGCTTGCAGGGGTCGAGCACCGCCTTGTGCTCGGTACGCGAGGTGACGAGATGACGACCCCGACTTTTAAGCCCGTGCGCCAGGCCGAGCACGGCAAGATTGTCGGCTTCGGTCGCTCCCGAAGTGAAGACGAGATCACGAGGATCGGCGCCGATGAGTTGTGCGACCTCGACCCGTGCCTGCTCGATGGCGGCCGCAGCCGCGCGTCCGGGTGCGTGGGTGCTCGACGAGGGGTTGCCGATCCCGAGCGGACCCTGCAACACCTCGATCATGACCGCAGCCACGCGCGGATCGAGCGGCGTCGTCGACGCATGATCCAAAAAAATCGGCGGCGTACGGCGATCGCTCATGACTCGTGCGTCGCGTTCTTGGCGGGCGCATTATTCGAGCGCTCACCGGCCTGACGGCGACGCCCCTGAATGGCGGTGAGAATGCCGCGCAGAATGTTGGCCTCGTTCTGATCGAGCTCGGCACGGTTGAGGAAGCGGCGAATGCGCTCCATGAGATGCGTGCCGCTTGCCGTGCGATCGCGAAAGCCGACTTGTTCGAGTACTTCTGCCAAGTGCGCGTAGAGACGCTCCATCTCGCCGGCAGTCGCAAACGGCACAGGACCCGGCGCAGAGACGTGGTACGCCCCGCGTGCGCGGTAGACCTCGTAGGTCACGAGCTGCACCGCCATCGCCAGATTGAGCGAGGCATAGGCCGGGTTTGCCGGGATTCGGAGCAGCAGGTGCGCGAGCGAGAGTTCTTCATTCGTCAGTCCCGTGCGTTCGTTGCCGAAGAGCAGCGCCACCGGACCGCGAGCACTCTCGGCAACCAGACGCTCGGCACCCTCGCGCACATCGAGTACGCGAATGTTCTGATCGCGATCGCGCGCCGTAGTCGCAACGATGAAGCCGCAGTCGGCGATTCCCGCCTCGAGCGTGTCGACGACCGTTGCACGCTCGAGAACGTCGGTGGCACCCGAAGCGCGCGCGCTCGCTTCGGAGTGCGGAAATTCCTTGGGGCGGACCAGCACGAGTTTTTCGAGGCCCATGTTTTTCATGGCGCGCGCCACCGCCCCGATGTTGCCGGGGTGGGAGGACTCGACGAGAACGACGCGGATGTCGGCGACGGCAATCATGCGCGTGTTATTCTAACGGTGTTTCTTCATCGCTCTTTGCCAGTATGCAGCCACTACTCAACATCGCCGTGCGCGCCGCGCGTCGCGCGGCCGACCTGATCGTTCGTAGCCTCAATCGGCTGGACTCGCTCGAAGTGTCGAGCAAAGGTCGCAACGACTACGTCACCGAAGTCGACCGGGCTGCCGAGGCCGACATCATCGCCACCATCCGCCGCGCCTACCCCGACCATGCTTTCTTGGGCGAAGAGAGCGGGCAACTGGGCAGCGGCCCCGTCGAGTGGATCATCGACCCGCTCGACGGCACCACCAATTTCATCCATGGTCTGCCGCACTTCTGTGTCTCCATCGGAGCGCGCGTGCGCGGTCGTATCGAGCACGGCGTGGTCTACGACCCGATGCGCCAGGAAGTTTTCACTGCCTCGCGCGGTGATGGCGCCCACCTCGAAAACCGCCGCATCCGCGTCAGCGCACAACGCACGCTCGAGGGTGCGCTGATCGGCACCGGCTTTCCGTATCGCGCCAATACCGAATATCTCGATACCTACCTCGCGATGCTCAAGGACGTGATGCTGAACACCGCAGGCGTGCGCCGTCCGGGCTCCGCCGCACTCGATCTCGCCTACGTTGCTGCAGGGCGCACCGACGGATTCTTCGAGATCGGTCTCGGCCCCTGGGACACTGCCGCCGGCTCGCTTTTGGTCGAAGAAGCCGGCGGCCGCGTCGGCACGCTCTCGGGAGGCGAATTCAAGCAAGGCGGCAACATCATCGCCGCCTCGCCCAAAGTTTACGAAGCCATGGTGGCACTGCTCGCCCCGCATCTGACGCCGAAGCTGCGCGAGGACTGAGGCAGATCGAACAACGCGGCGTGCTTGCAGGCGGCGTGCCGAGTGGCATCAAGCGTTGCCGGACTCTCCGCTTGCGGGTCCCTGCCCCTCGAGTGCATCGACGACCGCGGTCGTGACCATGTCGGCACCCACGTTGACCATCGTACGCGTCATGTCGAGCAGCCGATCGGCGCCGAGCACGATACCGATGCCCTCGGGCGGAATGCCGAACGTGATCAAGAGCCCCGCAATGATCGGCAACGATCCGCCCGGAATGCCCGCTGCAGCCACCGCGCCGAGGACGGCCAGCAGCAGCAGGGTCACCTGCTCGCCGACGCCCAAAGAAATACCGAACACTTGCGCCACGAACAGCACCACGCAGCCCTCGTAAAGCGCCGTGCCCGCCATGTTCATGGTGGTGCCGAGCGGCAGCACGAAGCCCGCCGTGGTCGGACGGATGCCGAGATCGTCACGGGCCGAAGCAAGTGCTGCAGGCAAAGTGGCGCTGCTCGAGCTTGTCGAAAACGCCGTCACCAGCACCGGCCGGATGGTGCGCCAGAACTGCAGCGGGCCATGGCGCGAGAAAAGCTTGAGCCATAGCGACATGGTGCCGAAGAGATGCAGCAACATCACTGCAAGACAGCCGAACACGAAAACACCGAGCGCGATCAAGATGTCCCAGCCGATCTTGACGACGACGCTGTAGATCATCGCCGGCACCGCGATCGGCGCCAGCAGCAACGCAAAGCGCACGATGCCCGTCATGAGCTCGGAGACGAGCTCGAGCCCCGACTGCAACTGCTCGCGTCGGCGCGTCTGCAAGCTCAAGGCCGCGGCGCCGAGCAGGATGGCGAACAAGATCAGCGGCAATACCTCGCCGAGCATGGCGCGATCGTGACCGGCGATCGCGCCGAGAAGATTGCGGGGCATGAACATGTCGACCACGGTCTGGAAGCTCATGTCGGGCTGCGCCGACTGCTTCTCGATCAGCTTGCCCGAGGCGGTGCCGTATTCTTCGAGCAGGCGCGCCTTGGTCTCGCCCTCGACCGCACCGCCAGGATGCAGCGCGTTCATCATGGCTAGACCGAGCACGCAGGCGATCGACATGTTGAGGAAGAACAGCGTGAAGGTGCGCACGGCCAGCGGACCGAGTCGCGTGAGTTCGCCGAGTTGAGCGACGCCCGCGGCGAGCGAGGCAAAGACGAGCGGCATGACCACGAAGAAGAGCATGCGCAGGAAGATCTGGCCGATCGGATCGAACACTTGCGACGACAGGCCGCGCGCTGCCTCGAGCAGCGCCGGGAAGGGTCCGCCCAGAACGAGTGTCAGCGCACCGGCAACGGCGCCGACGACGAGCCCGAGCAGGATCCGATTCGCGAGCTTCGCGTCGGACTCAGCCACTCTGCATCACTCCCATGAGGCGCGCGTGACTCAGACGCGGGGCTTCGCGAGCGGGCTCTTCCAATAGCCGTACGCGAAGTAGATCACGAGGCCGGCGATCGACCAGTAGAGGAAGGTCAACTGCGTCGCGGGCGGCAAAGAAAAGAACAGGAACCCGCAACCGAGCAGCGACAAGGGTCCGACGATCCACACCGCCGGCGTCTTGAACGGACGGGGACGATTCGGCTCGCGCACGCGCAGTACCAGCACACCGATCGACACCGCGAGGAAGGCGAACAAGGTTCCGCTGTTGGCGATGTCGGCGAGCACGCCGACCGGGAAGAACGAGGCGAAGACCGTGACCGCAACGCCCGTGATCAGCGTCACCACGTAGGGCGTGTTGAACTTCGGGTGCACCTTGGTGAGGGTGTCCGCGCCCGGCAACAGGCCATCGCGCGCCATCACGAAGAAAATTCGCGTCTGACCGAAGAGCATCATGAGGATGACCGACGGCAGCGCGAGGAAGGCCGCAAGACCGATCACCTGCGAGACTTTCTCCCAGCCGAGCATGTCGAGCACGAAGGCGAGCGGCTCGCCGCTACAGGCGAGTGCCTGCGCATGCTGCGGTTGCGCGCAGACGGCTGCGAACTCGGCGCTGCCCGGCGCCACCGCCATACCGGCTTCATTCAGCACCGGCTGCGCGCCGATCGAGCCGATCACACCCGCGGCGACCACCAAATAAAACACCGTGCACATGCCGAGACTGCCGATCAGACCGATCGGAATGTTTCGCTGCGGATTGGTGGTTTCTTCGGCGGCCGTCGATACGGCATCGAAGCCGACGTAAGCAAAGAATATCGAGGCCGCTGCGCCCGCGATCCCGAGACCCGTGGCGTCCCAGAAACCGTTCGGCGCGAAGGGCACGAAGTTGTCACCGTTGATGACCGGCACCGTGAGCGCCACGAACACGGTGAGCGCCGTCACTTTGATGGTCACCAGCACGGCATTGACCGATGCGCTCTCGCGCGTACCGATCACGAGCAGCGAGGTGACGAGCAGTGCAATGGCCGCTGCGGGCAGGTTCATGATGCCGCCCGCAAAGGGGCCTTTGGTGAAGGCCTCGGGAATATCGATGCCGAGCGACCGATCCATCAGGCCGACAAAATAATTGGACCACCCGACCGACACCGCACTTGCCGCGACCGCGTATTCGAGCACCAGCGCCCAGCCGACCACCCACGCGACCATCTCGCCCATGACGGCATAGGAATAGGTGTAGGCCGAACCGGAGACCGGCACCATCGAGGCGAGTTCGGCGTAACAGAGCGCCGCAACCGCGCACACGAAGCCCGCGATGATGAAGGACAGCAACATACCGGGGCCCGCCTTCTGGGCCGCTTCGGCGGTGAGCACGAAGATGCCGGTGCCGATGATCGCGCCGACACCCATCATGGTGAGCTGGAAGGCCCCGAGGGAGCGTTTGAGGCTCTTGCGCTCGGCGTTGGCAAGAATGTCGTCGAGCGGCTTGATGCGGAAATTCATGTTTCGTCCCCCCTCGGGCTGATTCTCCCGATTGTAGGGGGGCGGCCCGTCCAACCGCTACTGCCGCGTGCGCAGATCAGGACGCGGATCAGGGGGTCAGGGCATGTCGTCGATGGCGAGTTTTTTCCGCGTCGGGAACAGGCTCTCTGCAGTGAGCCCCATGTCGAGGGCGACCGCCGCAGCGATGTAGATCGAAGAATACGTGCCGATGAGGATGCCCACCACGAGCGCCCACGAGAACGGCTGCAGCACGGCACCGCCGAGCAGCAACAACACCACGACGACGATCAGGGTGGTGACGGACGTCATGATGGTGCGCGAGAGGGTTTGATTGACCGACTGGTTGAGCACGTCGGCCGGAGCCATGCGCTTGTTGGCTTCGAAACGCTCACGAATACGATCGAACACCACGACCGTGTCGTTGAGCGAATAACCGATCACCGCGAGCAAGGCGGCCACGGCGGACAAATCGAAGA
>RGYP01000112.1 GCA_010031985.1 Gammaproteobacteria bacterium | reverse complement strand
GCCGATCTCACCATGGCGCTGCGCAAGGGCGCACGCGCCCGCGGTGCCGAAATCCACGAACAGACGGAGGTCACGGCGGCGACGCGCACCGCTTCGGGCGAGTGGCGGCTGCAGACCACGCGCGGCGAGATCATCGCCGAGCACGTCGTTTGCGCCACCGGCAACTATGCGCGACAGACGGGTCGCATGTTCGGACTCAACATGCCGGCGATTCCGGTCGAGCACCAGTACATCGTTTACGAAGAATCGCCCGAGCTCAAGGCGTATCGCGCCGCAGGCGGTCGCGAACTTGCGGTGCTGCGCGAATCCGACAAATCCTATTACCTGCGCGAGGAGCGCATGGGCTGGATCCTCGGCCCCTACGAAGCGGGCGCGCCGGCGCGCTTCGCCGACGGAGTACCGGACTGGTTCGGCAAGGACCTGTTCGAGGGCGACCTCGATCGCCTGTTGCCGCATGTCGAAGCAGCGCAGCGTCGCGTGCCTGCGCTCGAGCACTGTGGCATCAAAGATATCGTCAACGGACCGATCTCCTACACGCCGGATGGCAGCCCGATGGTCGGTCCGGCCTGGGGCGTACGAAATCTTTGGATCAACGAAGGACACAGCTTCGGCATCACCGCAGCCGGTGGCTCCGGCTGGCAGCTCGCCGAATGGATCGTCGAGGGCGAGCCCGGCATCGACATGCTCGCCGTCGACCCGCGGCGCTTCGGGCCCTACACCAGCAAGCGCTTCGTGGTCACCAAGAACGAAGAAACCTATCGCAACGTCTTCACCGTGCATTACCCCGACGAGGAGCGCACCGATGGCCGACCGCTCAAGACGAGCCCGATCTACGAACGCCTGAAGGCCATGGGCGGCGTGTTCGGTCAGCGCTACGGCTGGGAACGTGCCAACTGGTTTGCACCGCCCGGAGTCGCTCGCGAGGACGTCTGGAGCTTCCGTCGCAGCAATTACTTCGAGCATGTCGGCAACGAATGTCGCCGACTGCGCAGCGCCGCGGGCGTCATCGACCTCACGCCCTTCACCAAGCACAGAGTCACGGGCCCGGGCGCCGAGGCCTGGCTCGATCGGCTGGTCGCCAACAAGGTGCCGGTCAAGGTCGGTCGCATGGCGCTCTGCCACGCGCTCACGCAGCGCGGCGGGATTCGCAGCGAATTCACCATCACCAAGCTCGCCGACGACGACTATTACGTCGTCAGCGCCGGCGCGGCCGAACGCTACGACGGCGATTACCTGCAAAAGCATCTGCCCACCGACGGCTCGGTGCAGCTCGTCAACATCACCATGCAGCGCGGCTGCTTCGTGCTCGCCGGTCCACGCGCCCGCGACGTGCTCGCCAAACTCACCGATACGCCGCTCGACAATGCCTCGTTCCCCTGGCTCACCGGCCAGGTGGCCGAGGTGGGCATGGCGACCGACGTCTATTTGTTGCGCGTGAACTTTGTCGGCTCGCTAGGTTGGGAACTGCACTTTCCCATCGAATATGCGCATCACCTCTTCGAAGCCATCTTCGCCGCGGGCGCCGAGTACGGCATCGGCATGGCGGGCATGCGGGCGATGGAATCGTTGCGCATGGAGAAATCCTACCGCATGTGGGGCAGCGATCTGACTCGCGACTACACGCCCTTCGAGGCCAGCCTCGATCGTTTCGTGCGCATGAACAAGGGCGATTTCATTGGCAAGGCCGCGCTTGAAAAACAGCTTGCGAGCGGCGTGCCGCATCGCTTCGTCACGCTCGAGGTGCACGGCGTGACCGATGCCGACCCGCTCGGCAACGAGCCGCTGTTCACGACCGATGGTCGCATGATCGGTCGCGCGACTGCGGGCGCTTATGGCCACGTGCTGCAGAAAAGCCTAGCCATCGGCTATGTCAAACCCGAGTTTTCGACCGTAGGCACGGCGTTGCAGATCGAGATTCTGGGCGAGCGCAAGCAGGCGACCGTCGTGGTCGAGTCGCCCTACGATCCGACCAACAACGACCTGCGCGCCTGAGCGGAGCCGAGCGTCGATGCCGCGTCAAAGATTCTCCGGGCTGTCGTTGCTGTGGAACAGCCTCGGTCAGCACCGCGGCTGGCGCGAGCAGTGGCGGCGCGCCGAACCGAAGGCCGAATACGACGCCGTCATCGTTGGGGGTGGCGGTCATGGTTTGGGCACGGCCTACTACCTCGCAGCCGAACACGGCCTGACGCGAATCGCCGTCCTCGAGAAAGGCTGGGTGGGTGGCGGCAATACGGGCCGTAACACCACCATCATCCGCTCGAACTATTTGTTCGACGAAAGTGCGCGCCTTTACGACCACTCGGTGAAGATGTGGGCAGACCTGTCGCAAGCGCTCAACTACAACGTCATGTACTCACCGCGCGGCGTGATGATGCTCGCGCATACGGTGCACGACGTGCAGAGCGCAAAGCGACACATCCACGCCAATCGCTGTAACGGCGTCGACAACGAGTGGCTCACCCCCGAAGAGGCACAGGCCTACTGCCCGCCGCTCAACATCGACCCGGGCCTGCGTTATCCCGTGCTGGGCGCCGCCCTGCAACGTCGTGGCGGAACGGCGCGTCACGATGCCGTGGCCTGGGGCTACGCGCGCGCCGCCGATGCGCTCGGCGTCGACATCGTCGAAAACTGCGAAGTCACGGGCATTCGTCGCGATGCGGGCGGCGCCGTCGAAGCGCTGGAAACCTCGCGCGGTCTGATCCGCACGCGAAAAGTCGGCGTGGTTGCAGCAGGTAACACCAGCGTGATTCTCGGCATGGCAGGCGTGCGCGTACCGCTCGAAAGCTTTCCGCTGCAGGCGCTGGTTTCGGAACCCGTCAAGCCGATCTTTCCCTGCGTGGTGATGTCGAACGGCATCCACGCCTACATCAGTCAGTCGGACAAGGGCGAACTCGTCATCGGCGCAGGCACCGACGTCTACACTTCGTACACGCAACGCGGTGCGCTGCACGTCAACATGCATACGCTCGAGGCCATCTGCGAACTGTTCCCGAACTTTCGTCGTCTGCGCATGCTGCGCAACTGGGGCGGCATCGTCGACGTCACCCCGGATCGTTCGCCGATCATCGGCAAAACGCCGGTACCCGGTCTCTATGTAAATTGCGGTTGGGGTACCGGAGGATTCAAGGCAACGCCGGGCTCCGCACATGTTTTCGCTTGGACACTCGCCCACGACGAGCCGCATCCCATCAACGCCCCATTCACGCTCGAGCGCTTCCGCGACGGGCATCTGATCGACGAAGCCGCGGCGGCGGCGGTCGCCCACTGAGTTCGCCATGCTGCTCATCCATTGCCCGCATTGCGGGGAGCGCCCCGAGTTGGAGTTCGCCTACGGCGGCGAAGCCCACGTCGCGCGTCCGACCGAGCCGGCGGCCGTCAGCGACGAGGACTGGGCCGCCTATCTCTACCTGCGCAAGAACACCAAGGGTGTACATGCTGAGCGCTGGCGACACACGCGTGGCTGCGGCCGCTTCTTCAATGCGCTGCGCGACACCACCACCGATCGCATTCTCGTGACCTACAAGGCGGGCGAACGCGCGCCGTCCGGAGCGACTCCGTGAACGGCTGGCGCTTGCAGAGCGGCGGACGCATCGACCGTAATCGGCCGCTGCGCTTTACTTTTGATGGTCAAAGTTATCAGGGCTATCACGGTGACACCCTGGCCTCGGCACTGCTCGCCAACGGCGTGCATCTCGCTGGCCGGTCTTTCAAATATCATCGCCCACGCGGCATCATGACCGCAGGGCCCGAGGAACCGAGCGCACTCGTCACGGTAACTCGTGACACGGCACGCACCACGCCCAATCTGCGCGCCACGCAAGTCGAGCTCTACGAAGGCCTGCGTGCCCACAGCCAGAACCGCTGGCCGACCCTGCGGCACGATCTTGGGCGGATCTCCGAGCTGTTTTCGGCGTTGCTTCCCGCAGGGTTCTACTACAAGACCTTCATGTGGCCGCGCGTCGCATGGCATCGACTCTACGAACCTTTGATTCGCCGCATGGCCGGACTCGGCGAAGCACCGCAAGCCGCCGACCCGGACCGCTACGCGCAGCAATTTGCACACTGTGAGGTTCTCGTCGTCGGCAGCGGCCCCGCGGGTCTCGCCGCAGCACTCGCCGCCGCCAAGACAGGCGGGCGGGTCATTCTTTGCGACGAGGGAGCCGAACTCGGTGGGTCGCTGCTCTGGCAAGGCAGCGCCCGCATCGATGGCCTCGAACCCGCAGCATGGGCGGCAGCGGCACTCAAAGAACTCGCCGGCAATCCGCGAGTCCGCTTGCTGCCCCGTACCACGGCATTCGGCTATTTCCCGCACAACCTCATCGGACTCAGCGAACGCCTGACCGATCATCTGGAGAATCCGCCCGCAGCGGGTGCCCGCGAGCGCCTCTGGCAGGTGCGCGCGGCAAAAGTCATTCTCGCGACCGGTGCGATCGAACAGCCGCTCGTGTTTCCGGGCAACGATCGCCCGGGAATCATGCTCGCCGGCGCAGCCTTGCAGTACCTGAAGCGTTACGCCGTGCTGCCCGGGCGCCGCATCGTCATCGCGACGATATGCGACAGCGCCTACGCCACGGCGCTCGAACTGCAAGCCGCGGGGGCCCAGATCGAGCATTTCATTGATCTGCGATCCGTCGAGCACTCCCCCGCCCTTGCGAAGCTGCAAACGGCCGGTATCAAGGCCTGGGGAAACGGCCGAGTTCAGGGCACGCGGGGCTTCAATCATCTGCGTTCGGTGGACGTCGCCCGTGTCGACGGCCGCGGCAACATCGTCGCGCAAGCGCGCATCGACTGCGATCTGCTGCTGATGGCGGGAGGCCACGCGCCCTCGGTGCATCTGTTCTCGCAATCGCGCGGCAAGCTGCGCTACGACGAAACGCTGCAGGCATTCGTGCCCGGCGAATCGGCGGAGCGCGAGCGCTCGGTCGGCGCCGCCCGCGGCATCTTCGGACTTGCGGCAGCGCTCGCCGACGGAGCGGGCGAAGCCGCGCGCTTCACGGTCAGCGACCAGCATACGCTCTCGACGGGCGTCGTCATGTCGCGCGCCGCAGCCGCCACACCGGGCCCGAAAGCCTTCGTCGACTTTCAGCACGATGTCATGCTCAAAGATCTCGATCTGGCGATGCGCGAAGGCTTTCGCTCGATCGAGCACATCAAACGCTACACCACGACCGGCATGGCGACCGATCAGGGCAAGACGTCGAACCTCAACGCCTTGCACCATGCGGCGCACGAACTCGGCAAGCCGGTGCCGGCAGTGGGCCTGACGACGTTCCGCATGCCTTACACCCCGATCACCTTCGCGAGCTTCGCCGGGCAAGCCCGGGGCGAACTCTTCGACCCTGTCAGACGCACGCCCATGCATGCGTGGGCCGCGAGCGAGGGCGCCGTTTTCGAGGACGTCGGCATGTGGAAGCGCGCCCGCTATTTCCCGCGTGGTCGCGAGGACATGCATGCCGCGGTCGCGCGCGAGTGTCTGGCGGTACGCGAACGCGTCGGTGTCTTCGATGCCTCGACGCTCGGCAAGATCGCCGTCGTCGGGCCGGACGCCGCCGAGTTCATGAACCGCATGTACGTGAACGACTGGAGCAAACTCGCCGTCGGTCGGTGCAAGTACGGCGTATTGCTGCGTGATGACGGCTTCGTCTACGACGACGGCGTGGTGGCGCGCCTCGCCGCCGACGAGTTTCACGTCACCACCACCACGGGCGGCGCCGCTCGGGTGCTCGCGATGATGGAAGACTATCGGCAAACCGAGTGGCCCGATCTGCAAGTGTGGCTGACCTCGACCACGGAGCAATGGGCGGTCATCGCCGTGCAAGGCCCGAAGGCGCGCGAGATCCTCGCGCCCCTCGTCGACGGGCTCGACATCAGTGCGGCCGCGCTACCGCACATGGCCGTGCTGCGTGGCACCCTGCGCGGCCTGCCGATGATGCTCTTTCGCGTGAGCTTCACCGGCGAACTCGGTTTCGAGGTGAATGTCCCCGCCTCCCACGGGCAAGCGGCACTCGATGCCATCATCGCTGCCGGCAAAGATCACGGCCTCACGCCGTACGGCACCGAGACCATGCACGTCCTGCGCGCCGAGAAGGGCTTCATCATCATCGGACAAGATACCGACGGCACGCTCACACCCGATGACGTCGGAC
>RGYP01000111.1 GCA_010031985.1 Gammaproteobacteria bacterium | reverse complement strand
AGACCCAATCCGCGATTGGCGCCGGTGATCAGAATGACGGGCATGCGTAGTCCTTGGCAGCGAGTGAGTGTTCGAATTCATTGACGAGGCCGAACCCGGCGGGTGGGTTCGGCCTGCAGCGGATCTTCTGGCCAGTAGTGCCGAGGATAACGCCCGCGCATGTCCTTGCGGACTTCGGTGTAGGCGTCGCGCCAAAAGCTGGCAAGATCGGAGGTAACCTGCAGCGGACGCTGTGCGGGAGAAAGCAACTTGAAGGTTACGGGGATTGCGCCACCGCCGATACGCGGCGTGCTCGCGAGACCGAAAACCTCCTGCATGCGCATTGAGGCGCAAGGGGCGAGATCGTCCTCGTAATCGACACGGATCCGCGAGCCCGTTGGCACGACGATATGCATGGGAAGAATGTCGTCAAGCTCGCGGGACGCAGCATTTCCGAGACGAAAGCGCAGAGCTTCCATCAGGGGAAGTTTCGCGAGGTGCGCTCGACGAGTGACGCCGCTCAACCACGGTGCGAGCCAGTCCTCGAGCGTAGCCAACAAACTCGCCGGATCGAAAGCCGGCCAGTCCTTCGCCTGACGCAGTCCGTGACGTCGCGCGAGCTCGATACGTGCACAAAATGACCGCGCCGCGTCATCCCAAGGCAGACAGTCGAGGCCCATCGCTCGAACGCCTTCGATCATCGCCGGCACGGCCACATCGCCTGGCAGATTGGCCAAAGGTTTTTCGTCGAGGATCAGCGCATCGAGTCGAGCGACATCGCGCGCGATCACGAGTTGCTCGGTATTTGACCAATGCAGCTCACGCCCCTGACGAATACGCTCGCCTACTGCTGCGTCGAGGGTCTCTCGATCGAGAGCCGCCGCCAAAATTATGCGCGCCTCGCGCTCGCGGTCGTCGAGGTCGAGCGCGACCACGAACTCGCTGCGTGCCAGCGAGGTCGCGCTGTCGAACGCCGCGCCGCGACCGTTGGCGAGGAGATATCGGCCCTCGCCACCAACCCGTCTGCGCCCGATGCGATCGGGATATGCGCAGGCGAGAAGCCCTGCCGCGCCCAGTGTCGTTCTCTTTGAAGTACGATGATTCTGCAGGCGATGTTTGAACTGATCGACGGCACGTCGCGCTCTCGCGAGTGCCGCACGATCGACGAGAGTCCCTGCGGGCGCGCGACCTGCCAAGGCGTCGAGTCGCGTCAGCACATCGACGTCGCGAACGGTCTCTGGCCCGCGACGCGGTTCGGGGCGTAGCAAATCGCGCTCGCTCAGCAGGGCCGCAAGACTCGCGCCGAGCTCCGGTTCGCCGCGCGCTGCGGATTCGAGTAGCAGATGGGCGAGACGAGGGTGCAGGGGCCACTCGCCGAGCTCGCGACCTTGCGCCGTGAGCGTACCGTTCTCGCGCAAGGCCCCGAGCTGTCGCAGCAATGCGCGAGCTGCAGAAAGCATCGCGGCAGGGGGCGGATCGAGCCAACGAATCGACTCGGCACCCTGCGCACCCCATTGCGCGAGATCTAGCGCGAGGGGGGCAAGATCAGCTTCGATGATTTCGGCTGACGTTTGTGCGGCAAGACTGCGATGGGCGCCCTCGCTCCAAAGTCGGTAACAACGGCCGGCAGTGACACGGCCGGCGCGACCGGCACGCTGCTCGGCAGAAGCACGCGAGATTCGTCGAGTTTCGAGTCTGCTCATGCCCGTGACGGGATCGAATACCGCACGCCTGACGAGCCCGCTGTCGACGACACTCGTAATCCGTGGCAGCGTCAGGCTGGTCTCGGCAATGTTGGTAGCGAGAATCACGCGTCGTGGCAAGCGCGGATCGTCGGCGAGCGCTCTCTCTTGCTCTTCGGGCGAGAGCTCGCCGAACAACGGCAGAATCTCGATCCCGCGGTCACTGCATTCTCCCGGGCCGACGAGCATGTCCTGCACCCGTCTGATCTCTCCGGCACCTGGTAAAAAAACCAGAATGTCACCCTCGCCTTCACGCACGGCTCGCTGCACCGCAAGCGCCGTCAGGCGCTCTGGTGAGTCAGCTTCTCCCGGCAACACTGGGAACCCCTTGCCGAGATAAATGATTTCGACGGGATACATGCGACCTGCCGCAGTCACCACGGGCGCGTCGTCGAGTAATGCGGCTACTGCGGCGCCGTCGAGAGTTGCCGACATCACGAGCAAGCGCAGATCGAGTTCCAGCGTTTTCTTTGCATCGAGACAAAAGGCGAGTCCGAGGTCGGCCTGCAGACTGCGCTCGTGAAACTCGTCGAACAGTACGGCGGCCACGCCTTCCAGCGAGGCATCGCGTTGCAGCATGCGTGTCAGCACGCCTTCGGTGACCACCTCGATACGGGTGCGCGGACCCACACGGGTGTCGAGACGCATACGATAGCCCACGGTTTCGCCGACGCGCTCACCCAGCGTAGCGGCCATACGCATGGCCACTGCTCTGGCGGCAAGCCGTCGCGGTTCGAGCATCAGGATTTTGCGACCCGCCACCCAAGGCTCATCGAGCAAGGCGAGCGGCACCACGGTGCTTTTGCCTGCACCGGGCGGGGCCTCGAGCACGGCGCAGCCGTGCATCGCCAAGGCGTCACGTAGCGCGGACAGGCTTTCGAGTACTGGCAACTGCGGCAGCACGGTCACGATGTGGAATAAATCCCCGATGTCGTTGCGAGACGCGAGCGGATTGTATTCAATCGGCTGGCATGAAGTTTCTCAAACGCTTGGGTCTCGGTGTGCTCGCGTCGGTACTGCTGCTGTGGGGCGGGCTGATGGCTTGGGCCTACTGGCCCGTGCGGGCAGAGGTACCCGTCGCCTCACTCACCACGACAGAGGATCGTTTCGTCGAGGTCGAGGGCGTTCGATTGCGCTATCGTGAGTGGGGTACGGCCACTGCCGATCGGCCGGCAGTGCTGCTGATCCACGGCTTCGGTAATTCGTTGCAGAGCTTTCGCGAGCTCGCACCGCGTCTTGCGGATTGCTGCCACGTGATCGCCATCGACATGCCGGGCTATGGCCTGTCCGACAAGCCGGTGGACTTCGACTATCACAATGGGCCACAAGCCAAGGTGCTGATCGCGGCTGCCAAAAAAATCGGCCTGCAGCGTGTTATTTATGTCGGGCACTCGTTGGGCGGAGCCGTTGCCCTGCAGGCTGCGGTGCTCGACCCGAACGCGCGCGGGCTCGTACTTCTCAACCCCGGCATCATCCGCACGGGCGTACCGAAAATCGTGCAGATAACCTTGCCGCCGCTACCTCGCATGTCCGCAAAGATGTTCGCGAGTCGCGACTTTCGCGGCAACTTTCTAAAGCAGTCGTACGTCGACCCCTCGATCGTCACGGAAAAAGTGATAGATGACGTCATGCTGGGCGCACGAACCGAAGGCTACATGGCGGGTATGACCTCGCTCATGAAGCAGTATCGCGAGGGTGAGGAGATCGCGCTCGCACCACGGGTTGAAGTGCCGACCCTCATCCCTTGGGGTGATCGGGATAAAAACAAACCGCTGAGCGAAGCCGACGCACTGCAGGCCATGATTCCGGGTTCTCGTCTCGTGCACTTTGCCAATGCCGGACACTATGTGCATGAAGAAGCAGCCGAAGGCGTCGCTCAGGCAATCAAGCTTTGGTTGCCGGAGACGGTCTCCGGCAAGACTCTCGTTACGCCCTAATATCTTCGAAATTTTTGGGAGAAGGCTGATGTCCACCATGCGTATGCTCGCCGTGACTCTGACGCTCGTTTGCGGGCTGCTGGTGCAGATCGCATCTGCTCAGGGCCGGATGGATAAAGATCCTGTGGTAGAGCGCGCCAGTCGACTGTTGCGATCGACGATTCTGATCGATGGTCATAACGATCTGCCGATGACCATTCGCGAATTCAAAGATGCTCCCCGGGATGTCATCGCCTATGACTTGCGAAAAACCACCAAGGGCGACACCGACATCGCTCGGCTGCGCGCCGGTGGGCTCGGTGCGCAGTTTTGGTCCGTCTATATTCCGGGCGAAGGGTCAGGACCCTACGCGCGCCAGCAGCTCGAGCAAATCGACATCGCGCGACGGGTGATCGAACGCTATCCGGACGTCTTCATGTTCGCGGGCTCGGTAGCCGACGTTCGCGCGGCAAAGCGTGCCGGCAAAATTGCCTCGATGCTCGGTATGGAGGGTGGATACGGGCTCGAAAACTCGATCGGTGCACTACGCGCTTATTACGACCTCGGCGTACGCTACATGGCGCTGACGCACAATACGCATACCGATTGGGCGGACGCCGCTGCGCCCTTGCAGCCACGCAATAATGGTCTAACGCCGTTCGGCGAAGAGATTGTGCGCGAGATGAATCGGCTCGGCATGCTGATCGATCTGTCGCACGCGGCACCAAGCACCATGGCGCATACGTTGCGGATTTCTGAAGCGCCGGTGATTTTCTCGCACTCTTCGGCAAAGGCCGTGTGTAACGTGCCGCGTAACGTACCCGACGACATTCTGCGCGAGCTGCCAAAGAATGGCGGTGTCGTGATGGTCACCTTCGTCTCGAGCTTCGTCAATTGCGAAGTCGGAAAGGTGCTGCAGCCTGCCATGGCCGAGATCGGTTTGCGCGCTCGCGCGGCAGCGACTCCAGAAGAAGGCGCCAAGATTCGCGCCGAAGGTTATGCAGCCATCAAATTACCGCCGACGAGCATCGCCATGGTGGCCGATCACATCGAACACATTCGCGACGTCGCGGGTGTCGATCACGTGGGAATCGGCGGCGACTTCGACGGCAACGACTGGTGGCCGGAGGGGCTCGACGACGTATCGACCTATCCGAAACTCTTTGCCGAGCTTATCCGTCGCGGCTGGTCGGACAAAGACCTCAAAAAACTCGCTGGCGAAAATCTTTTGCGCGCCTGGGCGCGAACCGAAGAGGTCGGTGAGCGTCTGCGTCGCGAGCGCCCACCGTCGACGATGGTCTATACGCCGCCGAAAAACTGACGGGGCCGCATCAAACTCGCTGCGCGGTCTGCCATGCAAGTTCGGCGAGTGGCTCGACCTGCGCCGCGTATTTTTTGGCCTGAGGACTGACAGCCGTGCCACGCGCCACGCGCCCTGCGATGCCGTGGCAAATCCCGGCGAGACGAAACGCGCAGAACGCGAGGTAGTACTCGAGATCACCGATCTCGGCGATCCCCCGTCGCGAACAATAAGCCGCGACGTACTCGCGCTCTGTGGGCAAGCCGAGTGCGGCAAGATCGACACCCTGCAGCCCGCGAACGCCACCCGAGGCCAAGCGGTACTTCATGAGGTGGTAGGCAAAGTCGGCTACCGGATCACCCAAGGTCGAGAGCTCCCAGTCGAGTACGGCGAGCACGCGCTTGGCTGCCGAATCGAAGATCATGTTGTCGAGTCGATAGTCCCCGTGCACCAGCGCTGGAGCTGGTTCGATCGTCGGCAAAGCCTTCGGTAACCACTCTATGAGGCGCTCCATCGTAGCGACGCGCCCCGCCACTTCGGCATCGACGACGTATTGCTTGGACCAGCGCGCCAGTTGTCGTGCGACATAGCCCTCAGGTCGACCAAAATCAGCGAGGCCGATCTCCCGATAATCGACTCGATGCAGATCAGCGAGCGTTTCAATCATGGCCATGAAAACGTCGCGCCGACCGTCGCGCTCGAGTTCGGGCAAGGTAGGTTCCCAAAATATTCGTCCTTCGACGAACGCCATGACGTAGAACGCCGTACCGATCACTCCGTTGTCTTCGCAAAGCAGCAGTGGCGTTGCAACCGGAAAATCGGTATGCGTGGCGAGTGCATGCATCACGCGATATTCGCGTTCGACGGCGTGAGCCGAAGGCAACAGTATGCCCGGCGGTTTACGACGCAGCACGTATGACGCTTTGGGTCCATCGAGGCGATAAGTGGGGTTCGACTGCCCACCCGGAAACTGACGTACGTGCAAAGGACCAGCAAAATCCTCGATGCGATCGCTCAAGTAGTTTTCGAGAGTCGCGACGTCGAACTCGAGACCACTACGAAACTCGTGCGTGATGGCCATGACCGTTGACGTTACTCAGGGGCGCCCGCCGCCGCGCGGTCTCGTGTGCTGCGTACGAAACGGTCGCGGTGTGCGCGTGCCCTCGGCCTGCTTGCCTGTGCCCACCGGTTGCCACGGCGGCACCAGATGCT
>RGYP01000012.1 GCA_010031985.1 Gammaproteobacteria bacterium | reverse complement strand
ATTCGAGATTGGAGAGGCCCTCGGGTGCGCGCGCACTGCGCGGCAGGAACAAGTTCCAAAGACCTGCGCTGCGCGCCCGGGGCTTCAGCTCCTCGATGACCGTGCTTGGAACCCAGGCGTTTCCGGCGGCGCGATTGGCGGCGATTTCTTCGTGTACCCGCCGCTCGTTGGGGTAGACGTGCTCGTCCATGAAGGCGAGCAGACGCGTCTGCAGAGCTTTGACATTGTCGCTGTACTGGAACTCCATGACGCTTCCTCGATGGTTTTTTTGTCCGAGCTCGCCACTCAGCGATGCGACGGACCGCCTGCCTGCAGGGTTTTTCCGAAGGCCTCGATGGCGGCCTGATCGTAGCCGAGTTCCCGCAGGATCTCGGCGTTGTGTTCGCCGAGCTCGGGCAGGCTGAGCCTTGGCTGGGCGGGTTCATGCAGAAACTTCACCGGCGCACCGATATGTTCGCGTCCCTGATCGTCGACGATCCGCATGCCGCGCGCATTGACTTGCGGATCGTCGAACGCCTCGCGCAGATCGTTGACCCAGGCAAAGCCGATGTCCTTGCCGCGAAACCAGTCCACCCACTCGGCGCGCGTGCGGGTCGCGAACACCTCGCGCAGATGGGAGATCAGCGGCTTCTGGTGCGCGCCCGGTCCGCGCTCGCACAGTTCGACGAATTCGGTGCGCCCGAGTTCGCCGAGCAGCTTGCGCACGAACTTGAGCTCCTGGGCGCCGAGCACCACGTGTCGTCCGTCGCGCGTACGGTAAATGTTGTAGAACGCGGCGCCACCGAGGCTGCGCTCTTCGCGGGGCTGCGGAGCGCGTTTCAGCGCGAACGTCGAGCCGGTGATATTCGGCGTCCAGGCGAGTGCCGAGTCGAGCATCGCGATGTCGAGGTAATCGCCGCGACCTGTTTTTTCGCGGCGATAAAGCGCCATCAGCACGCCGCAGAGAGCGTGCAGCGAAGCGGTGATGTCTGCGACCGGCACGTGCGGCATCACGGGCTCGCCATCGTTGCCGACGTTCAGACTGACGATGCCGGCCAAGGCCTCGGTGGCGAGGTCGTGCGCGGGCAGGTCTCGGTAAGGGCCGCTTTGTCCGAAGGCGGAGATCGAGCAATAAATGATTCGCGGATTGCGCGCGGCCACTGCGGCGTAACCGACGCCCAGTCGATCGACGACGCCCGGCCTGAAGGCCTCGACGAACACGTCGGCGGTCTCGCAGAGGCGCAGCAGCGCTTCGCGACCCGCTTCACTTTTGAGATTGACGCAAAAACTTTTTTTGCCGCGCTGCGTATTGCGGAAGAACACCGTATGGCCGCCTTCGGACACGCCAATGTGGCGGCCCGGCTCGCCCTCGCCGGGCGGTTCGATCTTGATCACCTCGGCGCCATGATCGGCCATCACGAGCGTGAGCTGCGGGCCGGGCAAAAACTGCGAGAGGTCAACGACCCGTATGCCCTCGAGCTTCAAGTGATCCCCCGTGCGCGCAGCGAGCCGATTTCTTCGTCCGAATAACCGAGTTCGCGTAGTACAGCGTCGGTGTCGGCGCCGAGCGCCGGGGCAGTGCGTGTCGGTAGTCGCGCACCGTCGAGTTTGATGGGGTTGGCGAAGCTGCGAAAATCGGGACGTAGCGGATGGGGTGTGGAGCGAATCATGCCCGTCGACAGCGGAAACGGATTTTGCAGTGCTTGCGCCATGTCGTTGACGGCGGCGGCGGGTACCACGCCTTGCAGTTTGGCGAGCCAGTTCGCCGTGGTGTCTTTTTCGAAGACCGCATCGAGCAAGGGCGTCAGGACTTCGCGGTGCGCGCGGCGCAGCGGCATGCTGGCAAAGCGTGGATCTTCGGCAAGCGCGGGTGCGCTCAGCACCCGCATGAGTTCCTGCCAGAACTTCTCGGTCATGCACATCAAAAAAATCCAACCGTCGGCGGTGCGGAAGAGTTGCACGGGCGTTGCGGTGGGATGGGCGCTGCGCGGCATTTGCCCGGTGACGAGCCCGTCGTTGAGGTACCAGGTTCCGGGATACGAGAGCTGATGCAGCGCCACGTCGAAGAGGCTGACGTCGATGTCGCGGCCGTTCCCGCTGCGGGCGGCGCCGAAGAGCGCGGCGAGCAGTGCGAGTGCCGTCGTGATACCCGTCATGAAGTCGACGATCGACAGACCCATGCGCGAGGGTGGCGATCCGGGTTCGCCCGTGACGTGCAAATAACCGGCTTCCGCCTGCATGAGGTAGTCGTAGCCCGGCCAGGCGCGACGCTCGTTATCGCGTCCATAAGCCGAGAGATGCGCGCACACGATGCGCGGATTGGTCTCGCGCAGCGCTGCATAGGTCAGACCGAGCTTGTCGGGCTGGTCGCCGCGCAAATTGTTGAGTACGGCATCGGCGGTGGCGACCAGACGGCGAAAGGCTTCCTGGCCTTCTGCGGTTTTCAGATCGAGGCAGACGCTACGCTTGTTGTAGTTGAAGGTCTGGAAGAAGTGCGAGTCGTGCTCGCCGAGAAAGTAGGGGCCCATGCCGCGCGTGGCATCGCCGCCCTGTGCGCGGTTTTCGATCTTGATGACCTCGGCGCCGAGATCGGCGAGATACATCGAGCCAAAAGGGCCTGCGCCGAAGGCTTCGAACGTGAGCACGCGAACGCCCGCGAGCGGCAATGCGGCTGCGACGGGCGAGGGCGCAGGCGCAGCCGGCCTGCTCACACCGGATTCCTCTCGATCAGCTGCCGCGCGATGATGATGCGCTGCATTTCATTGGTGCCTTCACCGATGCACATGAGCGGCGCGTCGCGGTAGTAGCGTTCGACGTCGAAGTCGGTGGAATAGCTGTAACCCCCAAAGATACGCATGGCCTCGAGGCTGTTTTCGACGCCCGCCTCGGAAGCAAACAGTTTGGCCATGCTCGATTCGAGATCGCAGCGCTCGCCCGTGTCGTACTTGCGCGCAGCCTGTTCGATGAGCAGGCGCGAGGCCTCGACGCGGGTGGCCATATCGGCGAGTTTCAGTTGTATCGCCTGATGCTGCGCGATGGGCTTGCCGAAGGTTTGGCGCTCTTGCGCATAGCGCAGTGCATCGCGCAGAGCGCCGGCGGCGATCCCGGCACCGCGGGCCGCCACGTTGATACGCCCGAGTTCGAGCCCGCCTACGGCGTGCTGAAAGCCCTTGCCCTCGACGCCACCGATCAGCTGTTCGGCGGGCACGCGGAAGTCGGTGAACACGAGCTCGGCGCTATCGATCGATTTGTAGCCGAGTTTGCGGATTTTTTTGGCAGCGACGAAACCTGTGCCCTTTTCGCACAAGAACATCGACATGCCCTTGTGGCGTGGTTCGGCCTCGGGGTTGGTTTTGACCAGCACGCCGAAGCAACTGCCGTAGACGCCGTTGGTGATCCAGGTTTTGGTACCGTTGATGACGTAGTGATCGCCGTCGCGTCGCGCGACCGTGCGAATGGCCTGCAGGTCCGTGCCGGCGTTCGGTTCCGTCAGACCGATGCCGCCGCGGAGCTCGCCGCTTGCAAAGCGGGGCAGCCATTTTTTCTTTTGCGCCTCGGTACCGTGGCGCTGTACGCAGGCGGCCATGATCAGATGCGAATTGAAGATGCCGACCGGCGCCATC
Source organism: Gammaproteobacteria bacterium (assembly GCA_010031985.1). Classification (GTDB taxonomy): domain Bacteria; phylum Pseudomonadota; class Gammaproteobacteria; order Steroidobacterales; family Steroidobacteraceae; genus UBA964. The sequence goes on along the minus strand of RGYP01000012.1, from coordinate 13,236 downwards.
CATACCGAGGCGATGCTCATCACGATGCGCGCGTAGGTCGAGGCAGAAAGCCCGAGGCCGCCATATTCCGGCAAGATGGTGGCGCCGAACAGCCCGAGCTCCTTCATCTGCTCGACGATTTCTTCGGGATACTCGTCGGCGTGGTCGAATTTCTTTGCCACCGGCTTGAGCTCGCGCTCGGCCCAGCGTTCGATGCTGTCGAGAATCTGTTGATCGGCGGAATCGGTGCTTGCGCGGTCGGTCATGGCGTTCGCCCTGTGAGATGCATCAGTAGCCGACTCGGTCTTCGATCGAGTGTCCGCGCTTGGCGACGAGGATGGTGCGTTCGAAGTCGCAGACGACGATGCCGTGCTGATTTTTACCGGTGGTACGCACGGTGACTAGTCCGGCCGTCGGTCGCGACTTCGATTCGCGTTTCTCGAGGACCGACGATTCGGCGTAGAGCGTGTCACCGGCGAACACGGGCGCGGTCATGCGAATGTCCCGCCAGCCCAGATTCGCAATGGCCTTTTGGCTGACGTCGGTCACGCTCATGCCGACGAGGATCGCGAGCGTCAGCGGCGAGGCCACGATGCAGCGACCGAACTCCGAGGCCTTGCCGTACTCGGCATCGAAGTGCAACGGGTGGGTGTTCATGGTGAGCAGCGTGAACCATGTGTTGTCGGTTTCGCTGATGGTGCGACCCGGTCGGTGTTCGTAGGTGTCGCCGACCACGAAATCTTCGTAATACCGACCGAAAGATTCGCGGTAGCGTTGCGGTCCGACTTGAACGGGGTGGTGGCTCACGGCTGCGCTCCTTTTCAGGCCATGACTCGAGCCGTGAAGTATGCCACCGCGAGATCAGCGATTTCGGGTTCGCGCGAGATCGAGCACCAGAATACCGAGCACGATCAGCACCATCCCCAACCACTGCCAGGCCGACAGTCGCTCGCCGAGGAGGAAGAAGGCGAGCAGCACGGTCGTTGGTGGGCCCACCGACGACACTACCGAGCCGCGCTGGGCGCCGATGCGACGCACGCCTTCGGCCTGCAACGAAGCCGGCAAGAACATGCAGAACACGGCTATGCCGACCAGCAACAGCCAGCCGACGGGTTCGATTACGACGATCTCGGTCGTGCCGTGACGCAGGAAGTAATGCGGCGCCAGACACGCCGTGGCCGTAGTCATGGCGATCAGCGTGAAGCGGGCGCTGCCGATGCTGCGGGTGTATTTTTCGCTCACCAAAAAATAAATGGCATAGCTGAGCGCCGAGCCGATGACGAGCAGCGCGCCGAAGACGTTGGCGCGCAACTCGACGAGATCGAAGCCGCCCATGGTGAAAAAGATGCCGAGGTAGGCGAGTGCGGTCGCCACCTGGATGCTAACCGGTGGCCAACGTCGATCGCGTACCGATGTGAAGATCACCACCATCGCCGGGTAGCTGAAGATGAGAACGCGCTCGACGCTGGCATCGATCATGGTAAGTGCCAAAAAGTCGAGCAGCGCCCCGATGTAGTAGCAGAGCGCGCCGGCCATCGCAGCCATGAATACCGCTGATCGCGGCGTTTGCGTGATCTCTTGCCAGTGTTCGCGGCGTAGCGCGAACCACCAAAAGAGTGGCAGTGCGATGATCGCGCGGATCGCCACCACGCCCTCCGAACCCAGCCCCAGTGCGTACAGCTGCTTGGCAAAGATTCCCTTCGCGGCGAACAGCATGGCCGCAGCCCCACAGGCGATCGCTCCCCACGGGTCAATGAGGCCGGATCGCTCGTTATGCGTCGGGTTCACGGTGATTGAGTGTCGCGCGCGTAGCGACCGTAGGCGCGACCGCGCGAGAAATGCGCGATCGCCGCGATGCAACCGGCGGCGATGAGGATCTCGCCGAAGTTGTCGAGCTTGAAGTTCCGCAGCGGCGGCATCGCCGAAGCGAGCATGAGCACGCCCCCGGCGAACATCCACGGAAAACGACGGCGCAGCATGAGGATCGCGCCGCTGATGATCACCACGAAGCAGGTGATGATCGAGGGCAGCGGTGGTGAGGCGCGCACGACCTGCTGTTCGGGGTAACAAAGATTGTCCGCCGATACTGCGGTGGAATAGCGAATCAGGTCGAATTCGCAGACCGGATGCAGAGTGTCACGCCAAAAGTGCGGCAGGTCGAACATCATGAGTGCGACGGTGAGCGAACAGAACAGCAGCAGTGCTCGGACCCCGCGCATGAACTCGAAGTTGGCGAGTCGCAGGGCGACACCGGCGCCGACGATCAACCAAGTACCGGACAACCAGTGCAGCCAGAAACGTGGCCACGACAGTGCTTCGAGCAACGGCGAGAAACCGACGAAGCGCCCGACACCGACGATGAGGTTGTCCCACACCAAGCCGAACTGCGGCACCAGCAGCAGCGCCGCGATCAGCAAACCGGTCGATTTCCATATCCGCCACAGCCAGACGAACAAGACCGCCTGCAGGAGGGTTTGCACGAGAAAAAGCTCGGAGTACATGGGCCAAGCGTATCATCGAAACTCGTTGTAATGAGTTGGGGGCTGACCGATGAGCGGACCGTTGCAGGGGATCAAGGTCGTCGAGATGACGAGCGTGGTGCTCGGGCCTTGGGCGTGCCAGATGCTGGCCGACATGGGCGCCGAGGTCATCAAAATCGAACAGCCGCGTGGCGACAGCAACCGATCTTTGGGGGCCGCCAACAACCCCGGTATGGCAGCGCTCTATCTCACCTGCAATCGTAACAAGCGCAGCATCGTGCTCGACCTGCGCGTGGCTGGCGCGCGCGATGCCGTGCTCGCGCTCGTCAAGAACGCCGACGTTTTCATTCACAACAATCGACCGCAAGTGATGACGAAACTCGGTCTCGATTACGCCGATCTGCGCAAGGTCAATCCGCGCATCATCTATTGCGGCGCCTATGGTTACTCAAAGAAAGGGCCGTACGGAAAGCTCGGTGCACTCGATGACTCCATCCAGGCGGCAAGTGGCATCGCCATGCTCAATGAAATGGTTCTGGGCGAGCCGCGCTACCTGCCCACCATCGTCGCCGACAAGACCACCGCCATCACCGTGGTTTATGGCGTGCTCGCGGCACTCTTTCATCGCGAGCGCACGGGCGAGGGGCAGGAGCTCGAGGTGCCGATGTTCGAGACCATGGTCAACTGGGTCATGGCCGAACATCTGTGGGGCATGACTTTCGATCCGCCGAAGGGCAAGCCCGGTTACACGCGGCTCATGAGCAAAGATCGCAAGCCCTACAAGACCAAAGACGGTTACATCGCGGTACTGCCTTACCTCGACGCCCACTGGGTGAAGTTCTGCGAGATCACGGGATATCCGCAATTCATCGACGATGAGCGCTTTCGCACGCTCGCCGATCGCGTGCGCAACATCGACGCCACCAACCAAACGACTGCGATGATCATGGCGACGCGCACCACGACCGAGTGGCTCGGGGTGCTCGCGCCATCCGGGATCCCGCACATCGTCGTCAACACGCTCGAGGATCTCGCCACCGATCCACACCTCGAAGCGACCGGGTTCTGGCAGTCCTTCGATCATCCGACCGAAGGTAAACTGCGGCTGCCTTCATTCCCCGTGAACTTTGGCAGCACGCCGGCCTCGATCCGCCGTGCCGCGCCGCGACTCGGCGAGCACACGGTCGAGGTCTTGCGCGAAGCGGGGGTAGACACCGCGACCATCGACTCGCTCACGGCGAGCGGGGCTGCGATGACGGCCGAGCAGGCGGCCAAGTCGGTGGGTCAGGGCGGCGACTGAAGCCCACCCGGGCCATTTGATCGCCGAATTATTTGATCGCGTACACGCGCAGCGCATTGTCGCGCAGGAACTTGCGCAGCGGATCGGCCCGCAGTCCGAGCGCGAGCACTTCGTCCATCGTGCGCTTGAAGCCGAGCACGGGGAAATCGGTGCCGAACAAGACTTTGTCCTGGCCGTAGCTGTTGATGTAGTTCACGAACGCGGGCGGCCAGTACTTTGGACTGTGCGCATCGGAGCCGATGAAGACGTTCTCGTGCTTCCACGCCATCGCGATCATCTCGTCGGTCCACGGAATGCCGACGTGAATGCCGATCAGTTTGAGTTCCGGAAAATCGCAAGCGATACCGTCGAGCAGAATCGGTCGACCGACGCTGCGCATCGGTTGCTCTTTGGCGTAAACCATCGATTGACCGACCTGCATCTGGATCGGCACGCCGAGCTCGCAGCACTTGGCATAGAACGGGTAGTACTTGGCGTGATCGGGCGGCAGGTCGAACCAGTGCGGATAAAGATGCGCGCCGATGATGCCGCAGCTGGCCCGGGGGGTGGCCGATTGTCCGCCCGTCCGGCCGTTTTCAAGCCGTCATCCGTTGCGAAATTGCAACAAATAAATCCGGTCCAGCACGCGAATAACATTGATTGCCCACGGCGAGGCGACATAGACTTCGACGGCTTTTGCCCACTCCCATTCATGGATCGAACCGGAGGATCAATGTCCCACCGCAATCGCAGGCTCTCGCTGATCGGCGCGAGCGTGATAGCTGCCGTCGCCGCCGCTCAGGCGGGTGCGCAGGAAGCCCAACTCGAAGAAATCGTGGTCACCGCTCGTCAGCGCGCCGAGCGCATCCAGGACGTGCCGGCCACCGTGCAGGCTTTCACCGCGACCGAGATCGCGGCCGCGGGTATCGAGCGTCCGCAGGACTTCATCGCGCTCACGCCGGGCGTGGCGCAGGTTCAGACGGCCGAGGCCGGTGACATGCAGGTCACCATCCGTGGCATCAACACGGGCCGTGACGCCGAAACCAACTTCGCGTTGGTCGTCGACGGCGTGCTGCAGACCAACCCGAATGCGCTCAACCAAGAGCTCGCGAACGTCTCGCAGATCGAAATCCTCAAAGGCCCGCAGGGCGCGCTCTACGGTCGCAACGCCGTGGCCGGTGCGCTGATCATCACCACGCGCAAGCCGGGCGATGAGTTCGAGGCCGACCTCGGTGCGGGTTACGGCGATTACGGCAGCTACAAGCTGAACGCCTACCTCGGCGGTCCGATCGGCGGCGACTACAAGGGTTCGGTCTCGGCTTATACGCGCAAGACCGACGGCGAGTGGAAGAACGATCTCCTCAACTGCGACGACTGCGTCGATTTCTTTGAAGAAACCGGCATCAACGCACGCCTGATGGGCCCCATGGGCGAGTCGGGCAACTTCGACATCAAGGCGAAGTACTCGAAGATCGATGCGGGCGCCATCAACTTCAATGCCTCGCTGGCCTTGAAGGAGGTCGCCGGGATTCCGGGGCTCGGGCTCTTCCAGGAAGACCCGAACACGCACTCGTTCAAGTACGTCAACAACGTCAAGCCGCAGAACGAGCAGGAGAACGTCAATCTCTCGTTCAAGGGTGACTGGGAAGTGGCCTCCGGCACGCTGACCGCCGTGGCGGCGTTCAACGATCAGACCAACTATTTCCTCACCGACGGCACGAGCGCGGCGTTTTACCTCTACAGCCTCACCTCGGCCTGTCAGAAGAGCAACGATGCGCGACCGGGCAATCCGCTGCCGGCGCCCTTCGGCCCGTACGCACCGACCAACGGTTTCGTGACGACCTTCTTCCCGCCGTACGGCCCGAGCTTGTGCGATGGCTACCAGTACCAGCAGCGTGACCAGAAGGACACGAGCCTCGAAGTTCGCCTGACCTCGCCGGGCGATCAGCAGCTGCGCTGGGTCGCGGGTACCTACTTCGCCGACATCGCGCGTCGCGTCGTCGTTTCGCAGGGCTCGGACAACGGCCAGGGTTTCCTCGCGCAAGCGCTGGTACGCACCGGCGGTCCGAACCCGACCGACTTGCTGTACGACGACGACTTCGACAGTTCGGTGATCGCGGCCTTCGGCCAGCTCGCCTACGACGTCCGTGACGACATCGAATTGTCGGTCGCGCTGCGCTACGACCGCGAGAAGCGCGACGTCAGCAATAACGTGCCGAAGCTCGCGCCGCAGACTCCGGGATTCTTTGGTGTGGTCTCGGGTGCTGCCACCTTCATCAACCCGGCATACTCGACCAACGCGGCGCTCGCGGCCATTCCGGGCCGTTCGCGCACGTTCTCACAGCTGCAGCCGAAGTTTTCTTTGAAGTGGGATGCCGCCGAGAACGTCTCGTTCTTCACCTCGTACGGCGTGGGCTTCCGCTCGGGTGGCTTCAACTCGACTGGCGTGCGCGCCACGATCGAGAGCACCTACGCGGGGCTCTGCACGGGCACGGCGCCGACGCTGACCTTCCAGGGCGTGGCGCAGAACCCGGCGAGCTTGCCGAAGTGCACGGGCACCAACCGCAGCATCCGCAACGTCAACGACAGCTACGAGAAGGAAGTCTCGAAGGCCTTCGAGGCGGGCTTCAAGGCCACCTTGCTCGATGGCGCCTTGGCGACCAACTTCGCGGTGTACTCGACCAAGCTCGAGAACATGCAGTTCTTCAACTTCTTCGCCGGCCCCTTCGGACTGCTGCGTGTCGTGACCAACGCCGAAGAAGCAAAGATCAAGGGCTACGAGTTTGATGCGCGCTGGCGCGCGACCGACTCGATCACGCTGTTCGCCGGTTACGCCGGCACCGACAGCGAGATCGTGCGTTACGACGGTCGTCCGTACACCGCGGGCAACAAAGTGCCGTACGCGCCGAAGTTCACGGGCAATGCGGGCGTCGACTTCAAGACGCCGATCGGCTCGGGCGACTGGACCTTGAACGCGCGCGTCGACGCGTCCTTCGTCGGCGAGACCTGGTTCAGCACCGTGCAGAACAACGTGGTGCCGAACATCTTCGGTTTGCTCGCCGGCTATGGTCAGGGCGACTTCTCGAAGCAGAAGCGTGATTCGTTCCACACCGTCAACGCCCGTCTCGGCGTGAGCAACGGCACCCTCGGCATCACTGCCTGGGGCCGCAACGTGACGGACGAGGACTACCTGGCCGAAATCATTCCGGCACCGGAGTTCGGTGGTTCGTTCATCCACGATGCGCCGGGCAAGACCTGGGGAGTCGATTTCACCTACTCGTTCCGCTGATCGCGATCGCGACCTGACAAGGGCCGGAGGGAGCGATCTCTCCGGCCCTTCTCTTTTGGCGGTGTAAACTTCGCGTCGTGAATCGCACCGAGATCGAGTTTCCGGCCAAGCATGCGGCGCTGCGCGACGACGTGCACATGCTCGGTGCGTTGGTGGGCGAAGTCCTGCGCGACCAGGGGGGTGAGGAGCTCTTCAAAGTCGTCGAGGGCGATCGATGTCTCTCGATCGCGCGCCGCGGCGGAGATGTGACCGCCGCAGCGGAACTCGAGGGGCGCGTCGCCGGCCGCGAGCCCGCGCTCGCTCGCGATCTCGAGCGCGCGTTCTCCACTTGGTTTCAGGCCGTCAATCTCGCTGAGCAGGTGCACCGCATCCGCAGACGGCGTGCTTATTTTCAGGACGATGCCGAGCGACCGCAGCCGGGCGGCGTCAGCGATGCCATCGCAAGGCTCAAGGCGCAGGGGCTGACGCTCGAAGAATTACTCGCCCTGATCGGCTCGTTGCACATCGTGCCCGTGTTCATGGCGCACCCGACCGAGTCGACGCGTCGGACGATCCTGCGCAAGCAGTTGCGCCTCGCGCAACTGCTCTACGATCGATTGAATCCGACGCTCGCGCCCGCCGAGCAACGCGCCTCCATGGGTCGATTGCGCGTCGAGCTCACCACGCTCTGGCAGACCGAAGATCATCCGCGGCAGCGGCTCACGGTCGCCGACGAGCGCGAACACGTGCTGTTCTTTCTCGCCGAGGTGCTCTATCGCATCGTCCCGAATTTCTACGAAGAAATCGCTGAGGCGATCGGCAAGTATTACGGGGTCGATCCCGATCAGCTCGAGTTGCCGACCGTCATCCGCTTCGGCAGTTGGGTGGGTGGCGACATGGACGGTAATCCCGACGTGCACGCCAAAAGTTTGCGCGACACGCTAACGCGACAACAGCAAGCCATCCTCAACGCCTACTTTCTCGAAGTGCAAGAACTCGCTCAGCTGTTGTCGCAGAGCGGCAGTCGCAGCGGCGTCGGCGCAGCGCTGCGGCAACGTAGCGACGACTACGCCGTGCGCTTCCCTGGTGCGCGATCGGCTTCGTCACGTCACGATCGCATGCCTTACCGCGTATTTCTCGGGCAGGTGGCCGAACGTCTGCGAGCGACCTACGAGATGCGGCCGGCGGGGTACGAGAGCCCTGCGCAATTCCAACGCGACATCGATCTGGTCGCCGAGAGCCTCGTGGCGCATCGTGGCCGGCACGCCGGGCTTTTTCCGTTGCGTCGACTGCAGCGCCGGATTGCCACCTTCGGCTTTCATCTGGCGACGCTCGAAGTTCGTCAGCACAGTGGCATCCATCATGCCGTGCTTGCGCGGGCGCTAGGCGAACCCGATTGGCTCTCGATGAGTGCCGCAGCGCGACATGCGCGGCTGAGCGATCTCATCGCTCGCGATGTCGGGCCGCGAGTCGAACTCGATGCCATGGGCAAGCGCACGCTCGCGGTTTTCGAGGCCATGCTCCAATGCCGTCGTCGTTACGGCGCCGAGGCGATCGGCAGTTACGTCGTCAATGGCACCGAGGGTGCGGACGACGTGCTCGCGGTGCTGCAGCTCGCGCGTTGGGCAGATGCCTTCGACAAGCGCGGCGATCAGGTGGCCATCGACATTGCGCCGATGTTCGTCTCGCCGCAGGCCCTCGATCGCAGCGGTGCCATCGTCGCCGAACTGCTTGCCGATCCGCTCTATCGCGCGCATCTCGATGCTCGGGGCAGCAGGCAGATCGCACTCGTCGGCTATTCCGAGAGCAACAAGCGCGAAGGTATCGCGGCGTCGCGTTATGCGGTGTATCGAGCGCAAGCGGCGATCGCCGCTGCGATCGCGGCGGCGGGCGAGCATCACCAACTAGTACATGCACGCGGCGGCAGCATTCCGCGCGGTGGTGGTCGCATCGATGCCATCGTCACGGCAACGCCACCTTCGAGCGTCAACGGTTGGCTGCGACTCACCGAGCAGGGCGAGGGCATCAACCAGCACTACGGTCTCGGACCGATCGCGCTGCGAACTCTGGAGCGCGCTTTCGGTGCCTTGTCGCTTGCTTGCGCTGCGGTGCGCGGCGGTCGTGTCGCCGAGCCCGACGCCGAGATGCTCGCGATCGCGGCGCGTCTTGCCGAGACCAGTGCCGAGCGCTACCGCGGCTTCGTCAAAGATTCACCGGCGTTCCAGGCGTGGTTCCAGCAGGTCACGCCGATCGACGTCATCGAGCGTATGCAGATCGGCGGGCGACCATTGATTCGCGAGGGTCTCGAGGGTTTCGGTGGCCTGCGAGCGGTACCTTGGGTGTTTGCCTGGACACAAAACAGGATGATGCTGCCCGGCTGGTTTGGCGCGGGCACCGGTTTGCAGTCCGTCATCGACACGCAGGGTTTGCCGGCGCTGCGTCGGGCGGTGCGCGAGTGGCCTTTCCTGCGCACGCTCATCGACGACATCGAGGTGATGCTGGCGCGTACCGATCTCGATATCGCTGCACACTACGCTGCGCTGCAAGCCGATGCGCTGCAAGCTGATCGACGAGGGACCGATTTCTTTGCTGAGGTGCGTCGCGAGTATCGACTGACGCATGATCTGCTGCTGCTGATCAAGGAGCAGCAAGAGCTGCTCGACGGCGATCGCACTCAACAACGCGCGCTCGCCTTGCGTAACCCCTACGTCGATCCCATGAACCTCATGCAGGTCGATTTGCTGCGCCGCTGGCGCGCCGGGGGTCGCGCTGACCGCGAGCTGCTCGAGGCCTTGCTCGCGAGCGTGAATGGCATTGCGCAAGGACTGCAAAATACGGGCTGAGTATGGCATTCGTTTCGATGTCGAGACGAGGCAGATGCCGAGGCGAGGGAGCTGCCGATGAGCAACGCGAAGAAATGGTTTTCCGCCCTCGGCCTGCTGGTCGTCGCGATGTTCATCGGGGCGCGAGCGGCAGTGGCTGCATCGCCTCCGGTCGTCGATCTCGAGTTGCTCGCGACCGCGCAGAACAAAAATCAGGTGCAGGTGCCGAATACTGGGCAGGGAACACGTTTTTCCTTGCAGTCGCTCACCGGTAGCGGCCCGTACTTCGCGCCGCGGCTGCAAGTGTCGTGGGCTGCGGGGGAGCGCTCGGAATGGCGCGTGTTGCTGGCGCCGCTCGCGCTGTCCGAGCAGGGTCGCAGTGATCGGGCCATTCGTTTTCAGGGTGCGACTTTCGCGGCGGGTCCGATCGCCGCGCGCTACCAATTCAATTCTTGGCGGGCGACTTGGCGCTGGCGCTGGATCGATCGCGAAGATCTGATCGTCAAGGTGGGGTTTACGGCAAAGATTCGTGACGCCAGCATCCGTCTGCGGCAGGGGACGATCGGCGCCGAAAAAGACAACACCGGTTTCGTGCCCTTGTTGCATGCCTCAGTGGTGCGCCCATTGAACGACAAGTGGTCGTTCGAAGGCGATGTCGATGCGCTCGCGGGCGGTCCGGGCTATGCCGTCGATGCGGGCGTGAGACTGTCGCGCGAATTCGCGCCGGGCTGGTCCGTCGGGGCGACGGCGCGTTTTCTCGATGGCGGCGCCGACAGCGACGAGGTCTATGCTTTTGCGCGATTCACGAGTGTGGGTCTCGCGCTGCGTTGGCAGCCGCGTTAGACGCATCCTCTCGAATCCGCCGCAGCGTAATCCAGAAAAAACCCGCAACCACCGAAATCAGCACGATCATCAGCGTGCCGAGCCACGCGCCGACTTTCCACGCCTCGTGGATACCGAACACCACGCCCACGGGCGTGGTCACGAGCAACAGGGGTTTGGCGATCCGCACCGCGCGATCTTAGCTCGTTTGCGTCGCCGCCGGACGCTCGCTAGTCTGCGCACCATGACGCACATCCCTCTGCAGAGAACCGCCATCCTCTCCCTCGTTTCGCTCGCGATCGTCGCCGCCGGCGCGTTGGCTTACGCAGCATCGCCGCGCACGTTCACGGCCGAAGACGAAGCGCTTTATCAGCAGCGCTTCGAAAAGCTCGTCGCCGGCATGCGCTACGGACTCGGGCTCGAGACCTACGAGCCTCTCGAGAGGGTCGAGGGTGACCCGCGTAGCCGGCCGTTGGCCGCTGTGACGCCGGGGCAGGGCAGCATCGAGGCGTCCGCGCTCGAGCAGGCGCGCGACTACGCACGCAACAACAACTCCATTGCCTTCATGGTCTGGCGCAACGGCCGCGTCGAGAGCGCCGATTACTTCAAAGATTTCAAGCCGGGCGAAACGTTCGCATCGCGTTCGCTCGCCAAGCCCATGACTGCCGTTGCCGTGGGTCGGGCGATCGCGCTTGGCAAGATTCGCTCGCTCGATCAGCCGGTCGCCGACTTCGTCACCGAATGGCAGGGTGATCCGCGTCGCTCGAAGATTCTGGTGCGGCACCTGCTCGACATGCGTTCGGGCTTTTTGCCGCAGGCGCCCGCAACCACGCAGGAAGACATGCTCAATCGTGCCTACCTGCATCCGCGGCACGATGAGATCATCATCCACGATTACCCGGTGGTCGATGAGCCGGGCACGATCTACGAATACAACAACGCCACCTCCGAACTGGTGGCGGTGCTGATCGAACGCGCGACCGGCATGCGTTACGGCGAGTTTCTCTCGCGCGAGGTCCTCAAAAAAATCGGCTCGCCGGGCGGCGAGATCTGGGTCAATCGTCCAGGCGGAGTGGCCCATGCGGGCTGCTGCCTGATGCTGCAGCCCGAGGCTTGGCTGCGGCTCGGCATCCTCTTGATGCAGGACGGTCGTTGGCAGGGCAAGCGTCTGTTGCCCGAGGGCTACGTCAATGAAATGCGTCGCGGCACGGTTCACAATCCGTACTACGGCCTCGGCGTTTACGTGGCAGGGCGGTACACGGCGCGACGCGGGTTCGCGAATCCGGCGCGCGAGCCCGAGGCGAGACGCGTGCTGCACTCCGAGCCTTACCTCGCCGAAGATCTCTTCCTATTCGACGGTAACGCCAACCAGGTCGTCTACGTCATCCCCTCCGAGAACATGGTGGTGCTGCGGGTCGGCAACAACCCGCCGCGAGCCGCAGGGCGGGAGTGGGACAACGCTGTCCTGCCCAACACCCTGATGCGTGGCATTCGCCGCGCAGCGGGCGAAACCGCGCCGAGGCCACAGCCTCGAGATTGACTCTGTTATACTGTTGTAGTTAAATATAACACCCTGGATCGTCCATCGCGTCCTCGCGCGGCGGCTCGTCTTTCTCTGGAAATCATCGATGTCTCGAATTTCTTTTGCTCAAGTTCCCCGCGGAATCCTCTGGACCGTGGGCGGCATTGCACTGCTCGCAATTTTTGGGTTGCTGCGAACGTTCATGTTCTCCGGCGCCGGCAAGGGGGAGGCGAGTCCACCACCCTTGGTATCGGTCGTCACCGTCGAGCCGGTCGAGCTCGCCGACGTGGTCACTTTCTCGGGGGCCATCGCGGCTCGTGACGAGGCGGCGCTCAGCGCCGAGGGCGAGAGCGCGCGCGTTGCTGCGCTGTTGGCCGAAGTGGGCGATCGCGTGAAAGCGGGCACCGTGCTCGCGAAGCTCGACACCTCGCTCGTGGCACCTCAGGTGTCGAGTCTCGAAGCTTCGCTGCAGGAATCGAAAGCCAACGCGGCCGTGGCCGAGGCCGAGTTTCGACGTGCGCAGGCCGTCGCCAATATCGGCGCGCTGTCCGCCCAGGAAATCGAACGTCGTCAGGCTGCCGCGATCGCGGCAGAGGCACGGGTCAAGGTCGTCTCCTCGCAGCTCTCCGAGGCGCAGGCGCGACTGCGTCGCACCGAGATCCGTGCGCCGTTCGACGGCATCGTGCTCACGCGCGCTGCCGAGGTCGGGCAATTGGCAAGCCCCGGTGGCGCCCCGCTGTTTCGTATCGGTCGCGCGGGCGGGATCGAGATGCGCGGCAACATCGCCGAGCGCGATTTGCCGCGCGTGAGCGTCGGTCAGGTCGCGAGGGTGAGCGTGACCGGCGTCGATCGTCCCTTCGTCGGCAAAGTGCGCTTGATCGGCGCCGTGATCGATGCCCAGACGCGGCTCGGCAGCGTGCGCATCGATCTGCCCGCCGAGCGCGACCTGCGACCCGGGGCTTTTGCGCGTGGTGAGATTTCGGTGGGCTCTGGTCGTCGTCCGTTGCTGCCGCAAACTGCGGTGATGAGCGACGCGACCGGCAACTACGTGTACGTCGTCGATG